>JADGCD010000086.1 GCA_015229165.1 Nitrospinota bacterium
CCCGGCGGCGTGCAGCGCCAGCGTGTCCATATACCCCTCCACCACGATGAAAAGCCCCGCCTCCCGGGCGGCCCGGGCGCCTTCGTGGTAGCCGTAGAGGACGTTGGACTTGTGATAGATCGGTGTCTCTGGACTGTTCAGGTACTTGGGCGCCTTCTCGTCGTCGATGACGATCCGCCCTCCGAAGGCGATCACCCTTCCGGCCTGACCGGTGATCGGGAACATGAGCCGCCCCCGGAACCGGTCGATGTAGTTCCCCCGGGACGATTTCTGCGCAAGCCCCGCCTGCTCCAGTTCGGTGTCGGTGTACCCCTTGCGGGCGAGCTGCCGGTACAGCTCCTCCCACCCCTCCGGCGCCCAGCCGAGCTTGAACGTCTTCACCTGCGCAGGCGTCAGGCCCCGCATCGCCAGATAGCGGCCGATGAGGGAGTCCCCCCCCTCCCGCAGGAGGCGTTGATGGTAGAAATCGGTGGCCTCCCCCATGGCGTCGTAGAGCCGTTCCCGGGCGTCCCTTTGGGAGCGGTCCTCGTCAGAGCGGGGGATTTCGACCCCGTAACGGCGGGCCAACGTCTCCACCGCCTGGGGGAAGGTGAGGTTCTCGTGCTTCATCAGGAACGAGAAGACGTTCCCCCCCTCGCCGCAACCGAAACAGCGGAAGATCTGGAGCGACGGGTTGACGTTGAAGGAGGGGCTTTTCTCCTTGTGGAACGGGCAGAGCCCCTTGTAGTTCGACCCTGCCCGCTTGAGCGGCACATGCCCCCCGATCACTTCGACCACATCGGCCCGGCGGCGGACCTCGTCGATGATCTCCTGCGGGATGGACATGCCGGGGGGGTTAGGAGAGTCTTTCCTTGACCAGCCGGTTCACCAGCCCTCCGTCGGCTTTCCCCTTGGTCTTCGGCATCACCAGCTTCATGACGGCGCCCATCTCCTTCATGGAGGTGGCGCCCGACTCCACCACGGCGGCATCGACGATGGCTTTCACCGCCGCTTCGTCCAGCTGCTGGGGGAGGTAGGCCATCAGGAATCCGATCTGCCGCTCCTCCTGCTCCACCAGATCGCCCCGGTTGGCGGCGCGAAACTGCTCCACGGCGTCCTTGCGCTTTTTCACGTCCGACGCCAGCACGTCGGTGATCTCGTCGTCGGCGAGGGGGTGGCCGACCTCGATCTCCTTGTTCTTGATAGCGGCGGTCAGCATCCGGATGGCGGTCAGCTTTTCCGACTCGCGGGCTTTCATCGCCTGTTTCATGTCGTCTTGCAGTCGCTCTTTGAGGGTCATGGGGAGGACGCTCCTCGTGGGGATCGGTGGATATTCTATAGAAGCTCAGGGGAATATGGCCCAAGGGGAGGTAGGTGTCAACCAAGACGACCGAAAAGGGGAACCCCTCCCCCGCGTGGCGGAGGAGGGGCGCCGTCAGCCGATTACGGATTGGTGCAGTTCACACCCGGTTCGACGGCGTTCGGTGTCACATCGCCGCCGCCGTTGATCAACGTCTGCAACTCGGCGCACGACATGGTCGGGTTGTAATGGAGGCGAATCATCGTGTTCGTCATTCCCGCCAGCAGATCAACATTGCCGATCCCCTGGCCGCCGATCGGGTTGTTTACCAGCCCCAGGAAGGAGAGGCCTGTCAATCCGGCAAGGGGGGAGACATCGACGATCTGGTTCCCGGTCAGGTAGAGCTCCGTCAGCCCGGTCAAAGATGCCAAGGGCGTCACATCGACGATCCGATTATAGCTAACCTGCAACACCGTCAACGCGGAAAGGCCGGCGAGCAACGATGCATCTGAGAAGTTCGACGTTCCGATCTCCAGATAGGTAAGGTTCGTCGTGCTTGCCAGAGCGGTGAAATCGACGACGTTCGGCAGGTTCACGAGTGCAAGCGACGTCAGGTTCGGCATGTTGTTCAGGAAGCTGATGTCGGTGATAACGGTCGAGTCGTCAGTCTCTAAATAGAGGTCATCAAGTCCCGTCATGCCGGAGACGAACGAGATGTCGTTGACGGTGGAATAGGCCCAAAGGGTCTTCAGGTTGGGAAGCGCCGGAATCGCCCCCTCGTTGGCGATGTTGTTGTAGTCGAGCTCAAGGATCTTGAGGCCGGACAAATTGGTCAGGTCGGTCCAGTTCCATGTCCCCATGCTGTTGCCTACATAGAGATAGTCGATGTTCGGGAAGTAGGTGTCGATCCCGGTCAGATCAGCCGAATCGCAGAACTGGAGGCCGATCGAAGTAACGTTGGCCAGGTAAGTGGCGCCTTGCAAGGCGGCGGCGCCAGGGAACGAACCGGCGCCCAACGTCGCATTGTCGTAGCAGTTCCAGCAGAACGCCTGCAACTCGTCGGCATGCGTCGCCAAATTGCGGGCGATGTACCACTGCAGTTGCGCCCTGAAGTCGGCGTCGGGGAAGAAATTGGCGTCGTCGAGCCGAATACGGGTGGTGGCCGACACCGGGCCGGAGACCGTCGGCGACACCTGCGTGTTCCCCCCCCCGTCTTCGGCCACGAAATAGAAGTCGTAGGGGGTGTTGGGAGTCAGCCCGGTGACCGCGCAGAAGGCGTTCTTGTTGGCGGTCATGACCACCGAACCGCCGACACCCGCCCGGTTGGGGCCGCTGTCGTTGACCACCTCGGCCACCGACGGCGCCGAGGAACCGGCGGTGACGGCGACACAGCGCCCGGTCCCCGCTTCGTCGATGGCGGCGTAGCCGCTCCAGGTGGTGTCGGTCTGGCTCGACAGGGGGGCCGCTCCGAAGGGGACCGTCAGGGTCGGCGGAACCAAGTCGGGGAGGGTGGCGGAGGTGACCGGCCCCGAGACGGCGGCGTCGACCTGCAGGTTCCCGACGCTGTCCTGCGCCACGAAATAGAAGTCGTACGGGGTGTCGGGAGTCAGCCCGGTGACGGTACAGACCCCCGGAGCGCCGGAGTTCATCGCCACGGCGCCCCGCGACCCCGCCTTGGAGGGGGAACTGTTCCCCTTCACCTGGGCCGCCGTCGGGGCGGGCGCGCCGCTGGCGACCGCCGCGCAGTAGCCGATACCCGGCTCGTTGATGACTGCGGCGCCGCTCCAACCGGTGGTCTGGGCCCCTTGGAAGGCGAGGGGAGCGGTGGTCACCGGCGGGGTGACGTCAGGGGGGAGGTCCACCGTGAACTTCTGGTAACGCCACGGGCTCCAGGCGTTATAGACGGTGGAGGCCCGCACACCCCAGGTGGCGGCGCCGTTGTAGGAAAGGGGGAAGGGGGGCTTGACCCAGCAGTCGAGCTGCGTGGTGGGACAGTGGGCCTGGGCGGCGCTGTACCAGACCGAATGGACTCTCCCTTTCACGTCCCGGATCCAGAGCTGGTAGCCGTTGGCGTTCGCGACCCGGCGCCAGTAGTAGACCGGCAGGGGGGTGTTGACGCTCGTGTTCGGCGACACCGCTGCGGGTATCGCCGGGGGTACGGCCATCAAAAACTTGCCGTAGCGCCAGGGGCTCAATACGTTCAGGGCGTTGGCGGCCCGGATCGCCATGTTCGTCCATCCGTCAGGAAGGGGAAGGTTGGCGTTGACCCAGCAGTACCCTTGGACGTCGGGGCAATGGGTCTGGACGGAGCTGTACCAGGCGGAGAAGACCTTCCCTTGGGAGTTCTTCACCCAGATTTGGTAGCGGACGGCGCCCGACGACCGGGTCCAGTAGTACCAAGGAATGCGAATAGTAATCGTCCCAGAGGGGCCATGAATGAGCGGCGCCGTCAGGGCGGTCGTGTTAATCGCATACCCTTCCGCCGACGTCGGCCATTCGGCTTCGCTCGCCGAAATCCCCTCGTCGTATCCGCCGGGAGCGAAGGGAAGCTCCCTTTCCTCGTCGACCCCCATCAGGGCGCCGTCTTCGACCAATTCCCCTGCCATCGGCCCATCGGTTTCGGAAAGGGATTGCCGCTGTCGGCCCGGCCCTTGCGGCGCGCCGGAACCTTGCATCGGGGGGGGCCACTCCTCTTCGCGTTCCACGGGAATGCCGTAGTCGAGGCCGCTGACCATTTCCAGGGCGGCGGGGGATGAGGAGGCCGGAGCGTCAGACGAAGACGCCACCTGCTCCCCCCCCGACCCGCATCCGGCGACCGTCATCGCCAAAGGCAACGCAAACATCGCGACAGCACGACCGATACCTCTGCGCATGACCCATCCCCCTCAATCACAGGATTCGAACCATACTGTCCCGACACCTATAACGTATTGCTTTCATCCTGATATGCGCATGGACAAATGACCACTCTTTTTCCATTTGGTAAAAATAGTTTGTCAATCGAGATGATTGCGTCAAACGATCTTGCGCATTTTGGTGACTTTATGGGTCACATTCCTCTATGTGGCGGGAATGGCGCCGGTGGTGTCGGGAAGCGGCAGGGAGGTCGCCACCATCCATCAACGAAGGGGGGGGCGAGATCAAGCGTTGCGGTGGCGGCGGTTAAAAAGGTAGAATCCGTCCCCATGAGCGACTGCATCTTCTGCAAGATAATCAAAGGGGACGTGACGGCCAAGCTGGTCCACTCCGACGAGCGGCTGGTGGCCTTCGAGGACATCAACCCGCAGGCGCCGGTCCATGTCCTGATCGTCCCGACCGAACACCTGAACAACAACCTGGCCCTGACTGCGGCCCACGCCCCCCTCATGGGGGAGGTTTTCCTGCTGGCCAACACCATCGCCCGCTCTTACGGCATTGACGCCACCGGCTTCAGGGTCGTCACCAATTGCGGCAGCCACGGGGGGCAGACGGTGGGGCATATCCACTTCCACCTTCTGGGGGGCCGCCCCATGACATGGCCTCCCGGTTGAGCCGACCGACCGAGGCGGCGCCCCTCTCCCCCACGGGAGACCCGGTTCGCCGGGCGGTGGCCGACGGATTGGTCCGGATCGACGACGGCGCCCATATAGAGCCGGTGCTGGCGGCGCCCCCCTTTCTGTCCATGCCCCCCCGGGACCGGCGGTTCGCGGCGGAGCTTCTCTTCGGCGTGACCCGGTGGCGACGGGCGCTCGACCTGATTATCGAAGCGTCCGCCTCCCTCCCGCCGGAGCGGATCGACCCTCCGGTTCTGGCCCTCCTGCGCATGGGGCTCTATCAGGCGGTCGGCATGGGGGAGGGAACCCCCCACGCCGCGGTCCATCAGGCGGTCCAACTCGCCAAGGAAGACCCCCGCACCGGGCGGAGCGCTGGGTTCGTCAACGGCGTCCTGCGGGGAGCGTTGCGCCGGGTGGGGGAGATCCCCGGCGGCTTCCACGACAAGGTCGCCTCCCTCCTGCCGGAAGGGCTCCCGCCCTCCCGGCGGCTGGCGGCGCTGACCTCTTTCCCCGACTGGATGATCGAACGGTGGATCGACGCCTACGGGTTCGACGCGGCCGAGCGGATCGCGGAGGCCGCAAACCGGCGGGCGCCGACCTTCGTCCGGGTCGACCGGGAGGAGGGGCTGGCCGACGCGGCGGCCCGGTCGGAGGTGACCCTGACGCCGGTCGATCTCCTTCCCGGTCTCATGAAGGTGACCGCCGGGACGCTCCTGCCCGCCTCTCCGCTGGTCCGCGAAGGATTTGTCCAGCCGCAGGATCTCTCCAGCCAGTGCGCGGCGTCGCTCCTTATGCCCTCCGCCGGAGCGACGGTAGTCGACGCCTGCGCCGGAAAGGGAATCAAGAGCGGCCTCTTCGCCCGGCAGGTGGGGGAGACGGGACGGGTGATCGCGCTGGACCGGTCGGTGAAACGGCTCCGGGGGCTGGCGAAGAACATGGGGCGGATCGGCGCCGGGTCGGTCCGGCCGGTGGCGGCCGACCTTTTGCTCCCCTGGCCGCTGGCGGCGAAGGTCGACCGGCTCTTCCTCGACGCCCCCTGCTCTGCCACCGGGGTGATCCGCCGCCACCCGGAGAGCAAGTGGAACCGGGGACCGGAGGAGATCGCGGCGATGGCCCGGCTCCAGCGGGAGCTGCTGGGCCACGGGGCCGACGTGATGGCGCCGGGGGGGTATCTGGTTTATTCTGTCTGCTCCATCGAACCGGAAGAGGGGGCGTCCCTGATCGGAGCGTTTCTTGATGCCGACCGGCGGTTCGTCCGGGCCGGGATCGCCGAAACCCATCTGGCGCTCGCCCCCCATCTGACCCCGGCGGGCGATCTCTTCTTCCTGCCGGGGGAGCGGGAAGCCGACGGTTTCTACGCCGCCCTGTTGAGACGAACCGACAACGACCGACCCTGATGCGCGATTCCCTGAAAGCCCTCCTGACGCTGGCGGCGGTGACCGTCGCGTCTACCTTGCTGACGCTGGCGCTTCTCTCCCACTGGGGGGGGGAGGAGGTTCCGGTTCCGACGGTGGCGGGGCTTCCCCTGATCGACGCCATCGACCGGCTCGACCGGGAGGGGCTGACGGTGGCGGTGACCGGTTTCGACTACTCCCCCACCGTCGGTCGGGAAGGGGTCATCGACCAGACGCCGTTGGCCGGGAAATCCCTCCGCCGGGGCGAGGGGGTGAGCGTGACCGTGAGCCGGGGGAGCCGGACCGTCACCATCCCCCCGCTGGCGGGGCTCCCCCTCCTCGAAGCCGGGGCGCTTCTCGCCGCGGCGCAGATGAAAAACCCCGCCCTGCTGCGAATGCCGTCGTCGGCGCCGGAGGGGACGACGCTGGCCCAATATCCGGCGCCGGGCGCCGTCGTCCCCCGGGAGGAGAGAGCGACGCTCCTCGTCTCCTCCGGCCCCGAGCCCCGGTACCTTGCGTCGCCCGACTTCACCGGGCTCCCCCTCCTGACGGTCATGGAGCGGGTGAAGCGGTTGGAGCTGCGGATTTCCGAGGTCGTCTACATCCACGACGAGCGGGTGGAGCAGGGGACGGTTCTCTCGCAACAGCCCCCCGTCGGCAAACGGATGAGGGCCGGATCGTTCCTGTCGCTGACCGTCAGCGACGGCGGGGAGGCGGGCGCGGGGGGGCGGTTCCTCTACTACACCGTCCCTGACGGTCCGGCGGCGGTTCGGGTGACGCTGACGCAAGAGAATGACAACGGGGCCAAGCAGATCTACGACCGGGTCCACCGGCCCGGCGACACCTTCTCCGTTCTTGTGTCGATGGCCGGAGAGACGGCGGTGAAGATCTTCCTCGACAACGAGCTGGCCGACGTCCGCCGGTTCCCCGTCCCATGAGCGAAGGACGCCTGCTGCTGGTCGGGACGCCGTTGGGGAACCTGGCCGATTTCACCCCCCGGGCCGTGGAGGCGCTGTCCACGGCGAACATCGTCGCCTGCGAAGACACCCGCCATTCCCGCGTGTTGTTCGACCATTACGACCTTCGCCCCGCGTCGGTGGTCAGCTACCACGCCCACAACCTCGACCGGATGACCCCCAAACTGGTGGAGGCGATGGCGGGGGGCGAGACCGTGGCGTTGATCTCCGACGCCGGCACCCCCGGCATCAGCGATCCCGGCGCGCCGCTGGTGAAAGCCGCACTCGAAGCGGGGATCGTCGTCGTTCCCATCCCCGGCCCCACGGCGCCGATTCTGGCCGTCACCGCCTCCGGGTTCCCGAGCCACCGGTTCGTCTACGAAGGGTTCATCCCCCGCAAGAAGGGGCGCCAGACCATGATGGAAAGCTGGCGGGAAGAGAAACGGACGGTCATCTTTCTGGAATCGCCCCAGCGGATCGTGAAGACGCTAAAGGAAATGGCCGACCGGATCGGCCCCCGTCAGGTCTGCGTCGCCCGGGAATTGACGAAGAAGTTTGAGGAGTTCCTGCGGGGGGATCTGGCCGCCGTCGCCGCCACGCTGGAGGTGCGCGGCTCGGTGAAAGGGGAGATCACCGTCGTCCTCGCCCCGGCCAAGTGGAAGGGGGAGGCGCGGGAAGAAGAGGAAGAGGACGAGCGCCTTTAAACGGCGTATCCCTCCTCCGCTCATTTCTCCTACCTGCCGAGGCCGAGAAACGGATAGCGTAACTTGGCCATGTACCATTTCTCGAAGGCCCATTTCAGCCAGTGGGCCCACCTCCCCTTCTTGTGGATCAGCCGGTTGCGGGGGGGAAGGAGCGGATCGGCGCTCAGGTAGAACGCGCTATCCCCGGCGTCGGCGATGCAGGTGACGGAGAGCCGTTTACCCGACACCTTCTCCCCCCCCCGGATGTCGGCGGCGATGTTATGGGCCACCCGGCGGGCCATCACCTCTGTCATCTGGCCGGTCTTCGGGAACGCGCAGGGGGCGTCGTGTCTCGGCCCGTCGTACGAGGCGGCT
>JADGCD010000087.1 GCA_015229165.1 Nitrospinota bacterium
GCCTAAGAAACTACCCCGACAGGGGCCACTGTCAGGTCAATACCGTCACTGTACAATCAGTTTCAGACTTGGCACTCTCAGCATCTCTGGGATAAGTATTTTAACGCCCCACTCGACAACTCCCTCTGGGTATCTACTCAGGAGCGTTGAGACTGAAATGCCGTCTTCATCTGCGACCTTTTTGATCTGATCATCCATAGCTTTTTGGGGATCGAGCGACTCAAGTGTTTCTGCAGTTCTCTTTAATTGGGCGCAAATGAATTCGTCAATCACTTCCTTTTCTGCGCTTGATAGCCCAGGCAGCTTTCCCGAATTTATTGCACTGATGAGTTTTTCAATGACGGGAGCGGCGCTATGTTCCAACTGCCCAAACATTTTTTCCGTTCCGTAATCTTTTTTGCCGGACAAATCCTGCGATGTATACAAATGCTTTTCCCTAAATGTGCTTTTAGGCGTTTGCTTCCTTATCCCATGCCGATCTTCACTTTTGTTAAAAACATGTAGATAGCCCTCGTCGTCGACAAATCTCTTGAGAATAAACTTGGGCACGGTGTGTTGCTTCATAGGATCACTCATTCACTTTGCCACCTCTCCCCACAGCTCCCTTATGTTCCGTTCGTTCTGGCCAAAGTCGCCGACGCCGAGGCGGGAGGCGGAGCGGGCGTGGATCAGTGAACCGGAGCCATCCCCCTCCCCTTCCACGGTCAGGGTGATGTCATCGATGAAACCGAAGAGCCGTGTGGTCCGGGTGGCGTGGACGATGTTCCCTTCGACCTTCTCTACTTTCCACCGTTCCATCGTCTTGATGGTGGCGACGATCTTCTCCACGGCCCGGTCGGGCGTCACGTCGAGCCGGAGCGGTTCGATCCCCTCCCCGGTCTGGGCGACGTTATTCGTGAACCAACTCATCTTCATACCGCCAATATACGCCGCTATCAGTGCGATGGCGACCGCAAGGCCGACGACCGTTCTTTTCATCCTGTCTCTCCCAACAAAAAAAAGGGGCGACGCCGAAGCGCCGCCCCCCTTATAAAACGTTGCGCTTTATGCGCCAACCAAGTCCGTCTTGATCTTGTTCAACGCAGAGCCCGCCTTGAACCAGGCGATCTGCTCGTCGTTGAGGGTGTGGTTGAGCGCAATCGAATCGCTCGTCCCGTCGGCGTGCTTCACCGTGGCGGCGACCTGCTTGCCGGGCGCCAGCGACATGACGTTGTTCAGGGTGATCTTGTCCCCTTCCTTGATCTTGTCGTAGTCGGCCGGGTTGGCGAAGGTCAGCCCGAGCATCCCCTGTTTCTTCAGGTTGGTCTCGTGAATCCGGGCGAACGACCGGACGATGATGGCGCCTGCGCCAAGATACCGGGGGGACATGGCCGCATGTTCGCGGCTCGACCCTTCGCCATAGTTCTCGTCGCCGACAACGACCCACTTGATCCCCTTGGCCTTGTAGGCGCGCGCGGTAGCGGGGACAGCCCCTTCTTCGCCGGTCAGGGCGTTTTTCACCTTGTTGGTCTCGCCGTTGAAGGCGTTGACCGCGCCGATGAGCATGTTGTCGGAGATGTTGTTGAGATGCCCCCGGAACTTGAGCCACTTGCCGGCCATGGAGATATGGTCGGTGGTGCATTTCCCTTTGGCTTTGATGAGCAGCGGCATGTCGGCGAACTCGGCGTCCGACTGGGGCGCCGGGAACGGATCGAGCAGTTCGAGCCGCTTGGAGTCGGGCGCCACGGCGACGGTGACGCTGTCGGGGTCTTTTGCAGGCGAGAGATACCCGGTGTCGGCGGCGGCGAACCCGTTGACGGGCAGGTCGGGCGCCTGCGCGGGGGCGTTCAGCTTCACCGAGATGTTCCCCTGCTTGATTGCGTCGGTGAGGGGGTTGTATTTCAGCGTCCCGGCCAGCGCATAGGCGACGACGGTCTCGGGCGACCCGATGAAGGCGTTGGTGGCGGCGTTGCCGTCGGCCCGTTTCGGGAAGTTCCGGTTGAACGAGGTCAGGATCGAGTTGGGCTCGCCGTCGGGCATCCCTTCCCGTTTCCACTGGCCGATGCAGGGGCCGCAGGCGTTGGCGAGGACCACGCCCCCCACCGATTCGATCTCGGCGATGAGGCCGTCCCGCTCGATGGTGGCCCGCACGGTCTCGGAGCCGGGGGAAATCATCAGGGGGGCCTGCACTTTCAGACCGGCGGCTTTGGCCTGACGGATCAGGTCAACGGCGCGGGTCATGTCTTCGTAGGACGAGTTGGTGCAGCTGCCGATGAGGGCGGCGGTCACTTTCTCGGGATAGCCGTTGGCTTCGACGTCGGCGGCCATCTTGGACACCGGGTGGACCAGGTCGGGGGTGTGGGGGCCGACGAGGTGGGGCTCCAGTTCGGAGAGGTTGATCTCGATGACCTGATCGTAGAAGGCGGCCGGGTTGGCCAACACTTCGGCGTCGGGGGTCAGGAGGTCTTTATGCTTGTCGGCGGCGTCGGCGGCGAAAGCCCGGTTGGTGGCTTTCAGATACCGGGCCATCGATTCGTCGTAGGCGAAAACGGAGGTGGTGGCCCCGATCTCGGCGCCCATGTTGGTGATGGTGGCCTTGCCGGTGCAGGAGATGGAGGCGGCGCCCTCGCCGAAGTATTCGACGATGGCGTTGGTGCCCCCCTTGACGGTCAGGATACCGGCGAGCTTCAGGATCACGTCTTTGGGCGAGGTCCAGCCGGACATCTTGCCGGTCAGTTTCACACCGATTTTCTTGGGATAGAGGACTTCCCACGGCATGCCGACGAGGACGTCGACCGCGTCCGCCCCGCCGACGCCGATGGCGAGCATCCCCATGCCGCCGCCGTTGACGGTGTGGGAGTCGGTGCCGATCATGAGCTGGCCGGGGAAGGCGTAGTTCTCAAGCGCGACCTGATGGATGATGCCGGAGCCGGGCTTCCAGAAACCCATGTTGTACTTGGCGGTGACGGTCCGCAGGAACTCGTAGACCTCAAAGTTTTCGCTGTTGGCGGTGGCCAGATCCTTGGCGGCGCCGACGTGGGCGTTGATCAGGTGGTCGCAGTGGGCCGACGCGGGAACCTGGGCTTCGGGAATCCCGGCGGAGATGAACTGCAAGAGCGCCATCTGGGCGGTGGCGTCCTGCATGATGACCCGGTCGACCTTCAGGTTCAGGTAGCTTTTGCCGGGGTTCAAATCCTGGTTTTCGGGATCGTCGAGATGCCCCAGGAGAATCTTCTCCATCAGCGTCAGGGGGCGGTTGAGCCGCTTTCTGATGATGGGGACGTTCTTCTGGAGCATCGCGTACGTTTTCTCGATGTGCTCCGGGGACAGGGTAATCTTGTCCATGTGCCGTTTTCGCTCCTCAAGCATTGATGTGTGCGGGAACCACCCCGAGTCAAAAGGCGTTCAATGATAAACGGGAATCGGGACGGGGTCAAGATGGCGCTCCCCGCCGGGGGAAGGGGCGCCTAAAAGGGTAGAATACCACTTTCCGGCGCCCGCCGCCGCCGGGCGCGCCGGTTTCGACCGCGCGGCGCCAAGGCGATAGTTTTTCCACGCGCTGTTGGGCTACACTGTCCCTTCGGCAAAACCATTTCCGGGAGAAAAAGAGCCCCATGTTCCGATTCCGCTGCGCGGCCCTGCTGTCTCTGGTGGCGCTGCTGGCGCTCTCCCCCGCTGCGCGGGCGGACGACGCTTCGCCTTCCGTCATGTTCCGGCTCGACCCGGCCCGGACGGGGGTCTACCCGGCCTCGTTCGGCGAGTCGGCGGCCAAGGGGCGTCTGCGCTGGAAGATCATCACCGGCGCCTGGTGGCAGAAGTACGCCGGGGGCAGGGGGGTCTATTCGTCCCCCGCCGTGGCCCAGGGGCTGCTCCTGTTCGGCGCGGCCAACGGCTGGTTCTACGCGGTCGACATGAAGACGGGGGAGGTCCGCTGGGAGTTCAAGACCCACGATTCGCTGATCCCGCTGGGGGTCTGGATTCTCTCGTCGCCGGTGGTGGCCGACGGGGTGGTCTATTTCGGCACGGGGGTGGGGAAGGTCTACGGGCTGGACGTGGCCACGGGGAAGGTGCGCTTCACCTTCGACGCGGGGCACGAGGTGGCGAGCTCCCCGGCGGTGGTGGACGGGACGATCTATTTCGGCGGCTACACCGGCACGCTGTTCGCCGTGGACATCGCCTCTGGCAAGGCGAAGTGGGTCTTCAAGGCGTCGAACACGATTTTCTCTTCCCCGGCCATCGGGGAGGGGACGCTCTTCTTCGGCGACCGGGCGAAGATCTTCCATGCGCTCGACCTGGCGACGGGGAAGGAGCGGTGGACGGCCCGCTTCGGCAAGGATGTGGACGGAACGGGGGCGGTGGCCGACGGGGTGGTCTACATCGGCGGGGGGGACGGGCGGCTGCTGGCGCTGGACGTGGTCACCGGGAAGGAGATCTGGACGTTCAAGGCGCGCCACGGCATCTATTCCTCTCCGGCGCTCACGGCGGACCGGGTCTACGTCGGCAGTTGGGACGGGGCGCTCTATGCGGTGGACCGGCGGTCGGGGGCGCTGGTCTGGAAACGGCAGACCGGCTTTCGCATCGACGCCCCGCCGGTGGTGGTGGGGAGCCGCATCTACGTCGGGTCGGGGGACAAGCATCTCTACGCGCTGGACCGGATGTCGGGGGATATCCTCTGGGCGTTCAAGTCGGACAACGAGATTCGGGTCCAACCGGCGGTGACGCATGAAGGGGTCTATTTCGCGGACCAGTCGGGTTTCGTCTACGCGCTGGAATAGCCGTCGTGCGGCGGGCTTTGGCCGCCTGCCGGGTTTAGACAGGTGACGACACGCCTCTGGCGCCCTTGGCTCACACCCTTGCGGGTGTCATCTTCCTCACGCAATCGCTTTGGGCGCGCTCGTTGGCGCGCGGTTTTAGACAGGTTAAGATGGTCTTCAAAGCGCCCGTAGCTCAATTGGATAGAGCATCCGCCTTCTAAGCGGACGGTCGCAGGTTCGAATCCTGCCGGGCGCACCACCGGCCACCGGGCCGGGGCGATCTTCCTCACGGTACTCACCAATACCCGCCGCCCGTTCGCGGCTCCTCCTCGACAGGTCACGGCGGTTCATGATCGCCCACGCCGATCCAACGCCTCCCGGATCGCCGAGGCCAGCGTGGCCATCTCCACCGGTTTGGGGAGCAGGGCGGCGGCCCCCAGCGCGGCGACCTCGGTGGGGGTCAGCCGGTCGGCGGAGCCGGACATCAGCAGCACCGGCAGGTCGGGGCGCGCGGCCAGCAGCTCCCGCGTCAATTGAACCCCCGACATCCCCGGCATGCTCACGTCGGTCAGGACCAGGTCGATCCGGCGGGGATCGGCGAGGAACCGGCGCAACGCCTGGTCGGCATGGGTGTCGGTCAAGACCTGATACCCCCAGAGGGTGAGGGAGGCGGCCAGCATCTGGGTGATTCCCCCTTCGTCGTCGACGACGAAGATCATCTCCCCGTCCCCCGGCGGGGGAAAGGAGACCGCGACCGCTTCTTCCCCCGACGCGACCATCGGCAGGTAGACCGTCACCGTGGTCCCCTCTCCGGGGGCGCTGACGATGGTCATACGTCCCCCGAAGCTTTCGACGATGCCGTGGGTCACCGACAGCCCCATGCCGGTCCCTTCCCCCTCCGGCTTGGTGGTGAAGAAGGGCTCCGTGGCCCGCTCCAGCGTCGCCTCGTCCATGCCGACGCCGGTATCGGCCACCGAGAGGCGCAGGTGCCCCCGCTCCCCCGGTGTCAGCCCGAGGGGGGTGATCTCCCACTCCCCGGCGCGGGCCAGCGTGAGGGACAGGGTTCCCCCGGTCTCGCGCATGGCGTAGAGGGCGTTGGTGCACAGGTTCAGGATGACCTGATGCAGGCGGGTCGGATCGCCCAGAACCGGGTCGAGCGCGGCGTCGATGTCGGTGTCGATCGCCACGCTGGTCGGGGTGGTGGCTTTCAGGAGTTTGGCCACCTCCTTGGCCACGAGGGGGACCCGCACCGGGATCGACCGTTGCTCGCTGCGGCGGCTGAAGGCCAGGATCTGGGCGACCAGCTCTTTCGCCCTCCGGGCGGCGAG
Source organism: Nitrospinota bacterium (assembly GCA_015229165.1). Taxonomy (GTDB): domain Bacteria; phylum Nitrospinota_A; class UBA7883; order UBA7883; family JADGGD01; genus JADGCD01. The sequence goes on from JADGCD010000087.1 coordinate 6,062, forward strand.
CAGAATCTCGTCGATGAACTCGGCGGTCTCCCCTTCGGGTTTTTGCTCTCGCAAAAGCGACGCATAGCCGAGGATGGGCATCAGGATATTGTTGAAGTCGTGCGCGATCCCCCCGGCCAGCGTGCCGATGGCGTTGAGCTTCTGGACCTGGCGCACCTCCCGCTCCAGCAACTGCTCGTTGGTGATGTCCCGTTTGACCGCCACATAGCCGGTGATGGAGCCTGCCGCGTCGGTCAGCGGGGTGATGGTCGACTCCTCCTGATACTCCTCCCCCGACTTTTTCCGGTTCGTCACCCGACCGTTCCAGACGTGGCCGCTGGTGATGGTATGCCAGAGTCGTTCGTAGAAGGCCTCGTCCTGCCTGTCGCTTTTCAGGATGCGCGGATTTTGCCCCACCGCCTCGGCGGCGGTGTAGCCGGTGATCTTTTCGAAGAAGGGGTTGACGTACTCGATGGTCCCGTCCCGGTCGGTGATGACGATCGACTCCGACGCCTGTTCGATGGCGGTCTGCAACCGGCGCAGCGTCGTCTCCCCCTCCCACCGTCGGGTGATGTCGGTGGCCAATCCTTCGACGACGATGTCGTTCCCTGCGGCGGCGATGGAGATGCACCGGTCCCGCAGCCTGCGCCACGATCCGTCCTTGTGGCGGAACCGGTACTCGATGTCGAACGGTTTCCCCTCCGCGAACGAGGACACCGCCAGCTCCACCATCGCCCGGTCGTCGGGATGGACGCTCTCCCCCCAGAGGAAGGGGCTGGCCAGCAGCTCCTCCGGGGCGTAGCCGAGGACCGAGGCGGTCACGTTGGAATAGTAGAGCCCCCCCCGCTTGAAGGAGTAGCGGTAGAGGATGTCGGGGGCGTTCTCCACCAGCCGTCGGTACTTCTCTTCGCTCTCCCGCAGTCCCTCTTCGGTCCGGCGCTGGTCGGTGATGTCCTCGCCGGAGAAGAGGACCCCCTCGATCTTTCCGGCGTCGTCGTACAGCAGCGCGTTGTGGAACGCCACCAGCCGGACGGCGCCGTCGGCGGTCACGACCGGGTTTTCGTGATATTCGACCGGTCCAATCTCCCCCTCCATGAGGCGGGTGAAGAGCTGTTTTATCTCCTCGAGCGCCACCGGGGGGATGAAGGTGTCGAACCAGTTCTTCCCCAGCGCCTGCTCCTCCTCCACCCCGAGGAGTATTCGCCCCGCCCGGTTGATCAGCGTGAGCGTCCCCTGCCGGTCCAGAACCACGAGCATCACCCCGGCGGTGTCCAGATAGGCCTGCGCCCGCTCCTTTTCCCGCTTCAGCTCCCGGCTGGCCGCCATCTGTTCGGTGATGTCGTTGAAAACGGTGGCGAAATGGCCCGGCTCGGGGGAGTAGGCGTTGACATGGAACCACTTCTGCAACAGGGGGGTCTGCTGGGTGAAGGCTACCGGTTTGCCGGTGAGGGCCACCCGGCCGTAGGTTCCGATCCAGTCGGCCGGGTCTTTCTCGATCAGCGGAATCGCCTCGGTCACCCGCTTGCCGATCACGTTTTCGGCCTTCAGGCCGGTGATCTTCTCGAAGGCCCGGTTCACGGACAGGAAGCGGTAATCGACCGGAACCCCCTGGTCGTCGAGGATGATCTCGTGATAGGCGAATCCCCCCTGCATGTTTTCGAAGAGAGAGCGGTACCGTTTCTCGCTTTTGGCCAGATCGTCCCGGGAGACGGTGAGGGCTCGAAGTTTTTCCACCATCTGGTCGAGCGCCCGCCCGAGGGCGCCCAGCTCGTCCCGCCCGGTCATCCCGAGAGGGGGGGGCGTATTCCCCTCCCCCACGGCGATGGCGTACCGCTTCATGGCGATGACCGGCCGGGCCATGATCCGCCCGAGGAGGAGGGCGAAGAGGGCCATCGCCCCCATGAGCGGCAATCCCCGCAACAGCGACTGCCACGCATGGTCCCGGATCGGCGCCCGGATCGAGTCGGTCTTCTGCCCCACGACGGCCACCCAGGGGGCGCCTCCCCCCGGCCGGTGAACCCCCACACCACGAGCGGCGACGAACCGGTAGGGGGACCGATCCCGGGTGATGGCGATGGCCGCGTACCCGAAGAGCCATT
>JADGCD010000088.1:0-3470 GCA_015229165.1 Nitrospinota bacterium
CCGCCCGCTTGGCCTCGTCGTTTTTCTCCACCACCCGGTCGTAGGCGTCCTGTCCGTTGTCGAACATTTCGAGGTCGGTGTAGCCGGTCTGGGTCAGCACCTTCTTGACCGACGCCCGGACGATGGGGGAGTCTTCGGCGAGAATGACCTTGATCTGCTCCCGCTCCTCGTGCCGGTGTTCGATGTCGGGGGCGTGCTGGGGATCCTCCTCCTCGTGATAGACCATCCGGGTCTCGGGATAGATGTCGGCGATGATATGCTCCAGGTCGATCAGGAGGATGTTCCGGTCGTCGATCTTGATGGAGCTGGTGACGGAAGGCCGGTACTGGCTGATATAGGTGGAGATGGGGGAGATGGCGTCCCACGAGCAACGGTGGATCTGGTTGACCCCGTCCACCAGAAAGCCGTTGACCATCTCGTTGAACTCGCAGACCATGACCACCTGCGGCGAGTCCCCCTTGTGGGGGTCGAGCGCGACTTCCAGATGCTGGCGCAAATCGATGAGGGGGATGGTGGAGTCGCGCAGGATGAACATGCCCAGCACCGACGGATAGGCCTCCGGTACGGCGGTGATGGCGGCAGGATTGTAGGGAACGATCTCCCGTACTTTGGCCACGTTGACCCCGAACCCCTGTCCGCCGACGAGAAACTCGATGATTTCGACTTCGTTGGTGCCGCTTTCGAGAAGTATCCGGTTGGCCATGGGTCCTCGTGGGAAAGATGGAATAGACGTTCCTCCCCAATACTATACGGCGCCACCGGCGGGCTCTTCCACAATTTCCTTCGGTCACCCTTGCCTCTGCGCCTGCGATCTCCCACAATGACCGGCATGAACAGCAACGCATGGCGGATCGGCCCGGTGTCGATCCCCTTCCCTACGGTCATGGCCCCCATCGCGGGGGGGACCGACGCCCCGTTTCGGCGGATCGTCATGGAGCAGGGCGCCGGGTTGACGGTGTCGGAGCTGATCTCCGCCAACGCGCTGGTCCGGGACTCGAAGCGGACCATGGAGATGCTTCCCGACGCCGACGAGCCCCGCCCGGTGGCGACCCAGCTCTTCGGGGGGGAGCCGGAGGTGGTCGCCGAAGCGGCGGCCATGGTGGACGCCCTGGACCGGTGCGACCTGATCGACCTGAACTACGGCTGCCCGGTGAAGAAAGTCACCAAATGCGGCGCCGGGGCGGCCCTGCTGAAAGACCCCCTGCGGGCGGGGGAGCTGGTCCGGCAGGTGGTGGCGGCGGTGAAACGGCCGGTGACGGCCAAGATACGGATCGGATGGGACTTCCAGTCGGTGCAGGCGGTCGACATGGCCCGGCGCCTAGCCGACGCCGGAGCGGCGGCCATCGCCATCCACGGGCGGACCGCGTCGCAAGGATACGGTGGGAGGGCCGACTGGCAGGTCATCGAACAGGCCGCCCGGGCGGTCGCGGTTCCGGTCATCGGCAACGGCGACATCACCACCCCGGAAGAGGGGGTGGCCCGCTTGCGCGACCACGGCTGCGCCGCCGTCATGATCGGCCGGGGCGCTTTGGGGAACCCGTGGATTTTCGACCGGATCAACCGGCTCCTGGCGGGAAAAGAGGCGCCGCCGCCCCCCCCGGAACAGGTGCGGGATGGTATACTGCGACACCTCGGACTGATGGCCGGACGGTACGGCGACGGACTGGGCGCCCGGCTGATGCGGGCCCATTTCGCCTACTACGCCCGGGGGTTCCGGGGCGCCGCCCGGCTCCGCAAGGAACTCAACGGGGTGGCGACCATCGCCGCGCAGGGGGCACTCATCGTCCGTTTCTTCGAAGAGACGGAACGGGAAGAGGCCGGGCCGGAGGCGGCGTAAGCCATTTTTGTTTTCACCACCATAGCTTTAACGAGGATCTGAGTGTCAATGAACCGGGGCATCTTTCGGGAGTATGACATCCGCGGAGTGGTCGGAACCGACCTGACTCCCGAAGTGGTCAACCATATCGGCAAGGCGTTGGGGACCATGGTCGCCCGGGCCGGTGGGGCGATGGTGGCGGTCGGCTATGACGCCCGGACCTCATCCCCCTCCCTCTTCACCGCGCTGACGGACGGGATCGTCTCCACCGGCGTCAACGTGACCTCCATCGGGCTGGTCCCCACGCCGCTTCTCTATTATGCGGTTCACGAGCTGGCCGCCGACGGGGGGTGCATGATCACCGGCTCCCACAACCCGCCGGAGTTCAACGGCTTCAAGATGAACCTGGGAACCGGCAGTCTCTATGGCGACAAGATCCGCCAGATGCTGGCGATGATCGAGGCGCACGATTTCGTCGTGGCCGACCGTCCCGGCGCCGTCGGCGTAAAGGATGTCATCGAACCGTACATCGCCATGGTCCGCTCGAAGATCGCGCTGGCCCGTCCGGTGAAGATCGTCATGGACGCGGGGAACGGCTGCGGCGCCGTCTTCGCCCCCCGGCTGATGCGGGCGTTGGGAGCTGAAGTGGTCGAACTGTTCTGCGACGTCGATGGCACGTTCCCGAACCATCACCCCGACCCGACGGTGCCGGAGAACCTGACCGACCTGATCGCCAAGGTGCGCGAGAGCGGCGCCGAGGCGGGAATCGCCTACGACGGTGACGCCGACCGGATCGGCGTGGTCGACGAGAAGGGGAACATCATTTACGGCGACATGATCCTGGCCATCTTCGCCCGGGACATTCTGGCGCGCAAACCGGGGGCCAAGATCGTCTTCGACGTGAAATGCTCCCAGAACCTGGTGGACGACATCGCCGCCCGGGGGGGCGTCCCGTTGATCAATCCGACGGGGCATTCGCTCATCAAGGCCCGGCTGGTCAAGGAGGACGCGGCGCTGGCCGGGGAGATGAGCGCCCACATCTTCTTCCGGGACGACTACTACGGCTTCGACGACGCCCTGTACGCCACCGCCCGGTTCCTGCGGATCATGGCGGCCAACGCAGCGCCGGTCTCGACCTGGCTCTCCGACCTCCCGCCGGTGGTGAACACGCCGGAGATCCGGGTCGACTGCCCCGACGACGAGAAGTTCGGCGTGGTGGAGCGGCTGGTGGCCTCTTTCAAGGCCGACGGGGAGCAGGTGGTCGATCTGGACGGCGCCCGGGTGGCCTTCCCCGGCGGGTGGGGGCTGGTGCGCGCCTCCAACACCCAGCCGGTGCTGGTCCTCCGGTTCGAGGGGGACACCGCCGAACGGCTGGAAGAGATACGGGCGCGGTTCCTGAAGAAGCTTCGGACCATTCCGCTATTCGCCTCCCTCGACCGTCTCGAATAGGGGACGCCCGGTCGCATGTTCAAGCCGAGGAACGAGTCGGAGCTATTCTTCCGGAAAATCCGGCGTTCGCTCGTCCTCTTCTCGGCCCTGCTGATCGTCGGATTCTGCGTCATCATCCTGCGGCTCTGGCACCTGCAGGTGATCCAGCACGAAACGCTGGCCAACCGGGCGGAGAACAACCGGGCCCGGGAGGTGATTCTCGACG
>JADGCD010000088.1:3480-8072 GCA_015229165.1 Nitrospinota bacterium
CTCCGGGGGAAAATAACCGATCAGAACGGGGTTCCGCTGGTGGACAACCGCCCCTCGTTCGAGCTGACCATGATCCCGGAGGACACCCCCGACCCGGTGGGGGCGTTGCTCCAGTTGAACCGCCGGTTCGCCATTCCGGAGCAGGAGACCCTCGACGTCATCCGCCACACCCGCAAGTTCCTGCCGGTCACGCTGGAGCGGAACATCCCCCGGGACGCGGTCGCCTTCGTGGAGGAGAACCGCTTCAGCCTGCCGGGGGTCTTCCTGGCGGTCAAACCGATCCGCCGCTATATCCACAACGATTACGCCACCCACCTGCTGGGGTATCTTGGCGCCATCAGCGAGTCCCAGTTCGACGCCACCGAAAGGGGGGTCTACGGACCCAACGACTTCGTCGGACAATACGGGGTCGAGAAGACCTATGAAGACATACTGCGGGGGGTAAAGGGACTCAAACGGGTGGAGGTCGACGCGGCGGGGCGGACCCTTTCGACCTTGGGGGTGATCCCCCCCACCAGCGGGCAGGATCTGGCCCTGACCATCGACTACGCCACCCAGAAGGCGGCCGACGAGGCCTTCACCGGCGACGAAAGCCTGGGCGCAGCCGTGGCCATCGACACCGCCACCGGCGCGGTGCTGGCGCTTACCTCCAAGCCCTCCTTCGACCCGAACCTGTTCGCGTACGGCGTCTCCCGGGAAGACTGGAACGGGCTGGTCTCCCAGGAGTTCCATCCCCTCAATAACCGGGTCATCCAGGGGCAATACCCCCCCGGCTCCACCTTCAAGCCGTTCGTAGCGCTGGCCGCGCTGGAGGAGCGGGTCATCACCCCCGACGCGACGGTCTACTGCGGCGGATCGTTCCGCTTCGGGCGCCGCTCCTACCGCTGCTGGAAGAAGGAGGGGCACGGGACCATGAACATGAAGCAGGCCATCATCCAGTCGTGCGACGTCTATTTCTACACGCTGGGAGTCAAGTTGGGGATCAACACGCTGGCCGCGTATGTAAAGGAGATGGGGCTGGGCGCCCCGACCGGCATCCCCCTCGAAGGAGAGCGGGGGGGGCTGATCCCGACCACCGAATGGAAACTGAAGAACCGCAAACAGGCGTGGATCGCCGGGGAAACGGTCTCCTGCGCCATCGGCCAGGGCTTCGTGCTGGTGACTCCCATGCAAATGGCGGTCGCCACCGCCGCCATCGCCAACGGCGGAACGGTCCTCACCCCGTTCGTCGTCGCGGGGAAGGCGGGGGGGGAGCACCCCTCCCGAACGGTGGCCATCGCCCCCAAAAACATCGCGCTGGTGGCGGAGGCGATGCGGGGGGTGGTCTACGAACCCCACGGCACCGCCTGGCGCCTCAAGCTCGAAAAACGCCCCTACCAGTACGCGGGGAAGACCGGCACCGCCCAGGTGATCAAGATGAAACAGAACGAGGAGTGGGAGCACGAGAAGATGGACATCCGCTACCGCGACCACGCCTGGTTCATCGCCTGGGCGCCCGTCGACGCCCCCAGGATCGCCGTGGCGGTCATCGCCGAACACGCCGGACATGGCGGTGACGCCGCCGCCCCCATCGCGCAAAAGATCATCGACGCCTACCTGTCGGGACACGGCTATCCGCTGGACCTCCCCGTCCCGACCCCAACCCCCGGCCCCGCAGAGGGGGTGACGCCGACGCCGCCTCCCGCGCCGACCCGCGCGCCGCAGACCGCCGCCCTGTCGTCGCCCCCCCCGGCTCCCGCGTCTGCGACGCCGCAGGAGACGGTCCGATGAACTACGGCGGATCGGTGGAGCAGGGGCGCTTCAAGGATTTCGATTCCATGCTGCTGGGGATGACATTGCTCCTCGCCGCGGCGGGGGTGCTTGCGATCTACAGCGCCAACATGCAAAGCGAGCCCCATCTGCAGGGGCTCTACTTGCGGCAGGCCATGTGGATCGGCATCGCGCTGGTCGCGGCGGGGATCGCCACGGCGGTCGACTACCACCTGATCCAGCGGCTGGCCTACCCGATCTACGCCCTGCTCCTTTCGGCCCTGATATTCGTCGAGGTGTCGGGACATATCGCCGGGGGGGCGCAACGGTGGCTCAACCTGGGGGGGGTCAACCTCCAGCCGTCGGAGATGATGAAACTGGCGGTCATCATCCTGACCGCCCACCTGCTCGACGCCAAGGAGAGCGAGGAGAATCTCGGTTTCCGGGAGCTGGCCTTCCCGCTGCTCATGGTCGCCATCCCCTTCCTGCTGGTGGCCAAGCAACCCGATCTGGGGACCGCCGGAATCTACCTGATCCTTTTCGGCGGTATGGCGCTGGTCAACGGGATACGCAAGGGGACGCTCGTCACCGTGGCCGGCCTGGTGGCGATCCTCCTGCCCTCCGGCTGGTTTCTCCTGAAGGAGTACCAGAAGAACCGGATACTGACCCTGCTCAACCCCGAGGCCGACCCGATGGGACAGGGATACCACACCATCCAGAGCAAGATCGCCATCGGCTCCGGGGGGCTGTGGGGAAAAGGCATCTTCGAGGGGACCCAGAGCAAGTTGAACTTCCTGCCGGAGAAACACACCGACTTTATCTTCTCGGTCGTCACCGAGGAGATCGGCTTCTTCGGGTCGCTCGTCCTGATCGCCCTGTTTTTCTTCCTCGTCATGCGTCTCATCGACATCATCCGCCACGCCCGGGACAAGTTCGGCGCCCTTCTGGTCACCGGGGTGACGATTTTCATCTCCTTCCACGCCCTCTACAACATGGGGATGACGCTGGGGCTCTTCCCGATCGTCGGGGTGCCGCTGCCGTTCATCTCCTACGGCGGCTCGTCGCTGGTGACCAACTTCATCGCCATCGGTCTGGCCCTCAACGTCTCCTTGCGCAGGTTCTCCAGTGAGTTCTGACCCCCGCTTCAACCGCCTTCTCGAAACCGTCCGCAACCCGGCCAGCTACCTCGGAACCGAGCCCAACAGCGTCCACAAGGCGCCCGAAACCGTGGCCGCAAAGATCGCGCTGGCCTTTCCCGACCTGTACGAACTGGGGATGAGCCATCTGGGGCTGAAAATTCTCTACAAAATCGTCAACGACCATCCCGACCTGGCGGCCGAACGGGTCTTCTGCCCCGACGACGACTTCGCCGAAAAGCTGACCGAACTCGGCCTGCCGCTGGCGTCGCTGGAGAGCCGGACGCCGCTTTCCTCTTTCGACATCGTCGGCTTCACCCTCCCCTACGAGCTGTCGACCACCACCGTCCTGCGGATGCTCGACCTGGCCCGCATCCCCCTGCTCGCCGCCGACCGGGGCGACGCCGACCCGCTGGTCGTCGGCGGGGGGGCCGGGGTCTTCAACCCGGAGCCGATGGCCGACTTTTTCGATTTCTTCGTCCTCGGCGACGGCGAGCGGATCGTCCCGCAGCTCCTCCGGCTGGCGGCCGAAACCCGTGGCGTGGATCGGGCCGAACGGCTGGCCCGGTTCGCCGCCGTCGAAGGGGTCTACGTCCCCTCCCTCTTCGTCGTCACCTACCGCCCCGACGGCGCCGTCGCGGCCATCCGCCCCCTCAAAGAAGGGTACGCGGCTGCCAAACGGATATGGCTGCCGACACTGGCCGAATCCCCCTATCCGGTCGACATGATCGTGCCGGTGGTGGAGACGACCCAGGGGCGCGTCAACGTGGAGATCGACCGGGGCTGCACGCAGGGATGCCGCTTCTGCCAGGCGGGAACCACCTACCGCCCGGTGCGGGAGCGGACGCCCGACCAGGTGATGGCCATCATGGAAGAGGCGGTGGCCCGCACCGGCTACGAAGAACTGTCGGTGATGAGCCTCTCGGCGGGGGACTACTCGCAGATCGGTCCGCTCCTGACCCGCCTCATGGACCGGTACGCCGACGACCGGGTCTCCCTCTCCCTGCCGTCGCTCCGGTCGGCCACCGTCACCGAGACCATCGTGGAGCAGGTGGGCAGGGTCAAGAAGACCGGCTTTACCCTCACCGCCGAGGCCGGGTCGCAGCGGCTGCGCCACGTCCTGAACAAGAAGGTGGACGACGACGACATTTTCCGCGCCGCGCAGCTTCTTTTGGCGAACGGCTGGCGCGGGATAAAGCTCTATTTCATGATCGGCCTCCCCACCGAAACCGACGACGACGTTGACGCCATTTTCGAACTGGCCCGGGAGCTGGCCTCCCTGTCGGTGGAGGGGAAGCGGTTCGACACGATCAACATCTCGGTGGGCAACTTCGTCCCCAAGGCCCACACCGCCTTCCAGTGGGCGGGACAGGATCCACCCGACGAGCTGCGGCGGAAAAAGGAGCGGCTCTTCTCCCTTATCCGGACCCACAAGCGGATCCGTCTCAAGTATCACGAGCCGCAGATGAGCCAGATGGAGGCCGCCTTCTCCCGGGGGGACCGGCGCCTTGGCCGGGTGACGCTTTCCGCCTATCGTTCCGGCTGCTGGCTTGACGGCTGGTCGGAGCGGTACCGGCACGACCGGTGGATCGCCGCCTTCGAAACCTGCGGGCTCGACCCGGCGTTCTACGCCTCGCGCGCCATCGGTCTCGACGAGACGTTGCCCTGGGAGCATATCGACGTCGGCCTGACGAAAGGCTACTTCCG
>JADGCD010000089.1:0-3598 GCA_015229165.1 Nitrospinota bacterium
CCCCTACTTCAACATGGTGGAGCGGGGGGAGGGGGAGGTGGTCCGTCTGGTCAAACCGGTTCCCGCCGGGGGGGTCCGGCGTCGTCAGGACGCTCCGGTATGTTTCGACATGAACGCATCCATTTACGTCTGGCGTCGGGACGCCCTGATCGGGGGGGGAGACACCGTCTTCCACGACGACACGCTGCTGTTCGAAATGCCCGAGGAGCGCTCCCACGACATCGACACCGAACTCGATTTTGACATCGTCGCTTTTATGGCGGCGAAGAGAGGAAGTTTGTTATGATTGACATTTCATATGCCGATCTCTTCTCCCTGAAGGGGAAACGGGCGCTCGTCACCGGCGGAGCCGGAATCCTCGGAACCGAATTCTGCCGGGGGCTGGCCGCTTCCGGCGCCGACGTGGCGGTGGCCGACCTGAACGGGGAGGGCGCCCAGGCGCTGGCCGAAGAGCTGAAAGCGACCTACGGGGTGAACGCCGTGGGGATCGGCATGGACGTGGCCGACCCGGCCTCGGTGGAGGCGGGGGTGGCGCGGGCGACGCAGGAGCTGGGGAACCTGACGGTTCTGCTGAATAACGCCGCCGGAAAGTCGGACGATCTGGACGCCTTCTTCGCCCCGTTCGAGGAATACTCCCTCGACCAGTGGCGCAAGATCATGGCGGTGAACATCGACGGCATGTTCCTCGTGGCGCAGGCGGTGGGGAAGCGGATGGTCGAAGCCGGGACCGGCGGTAGCGTGGTCCAGACCGCTTCCATCTACGGCGTCATGGCGCCGGACAAGAGAATATACGAAGGATCGTTCTACCTGAACCGGCAGATCAACACCCCGGCGGTCTATGCGGCAAGCAAGGCGGCGGTGGTGGGGTTGACCACCTATCTGGCCGCCTACTGGGCCGACAAGGGGATACGGGTGAACACCCTGACCCCCGGCGGGGTCGCAAGCGGCCAGAACGAAACGTTTAAGCAACGGTACGGCGCCCGCATCCCGATGGGGCGGATGGCCGAACGAGGCGAAATGGTCGGCGCAGTGGTCTACCTTGCGTCGGACGCCGCGTCCTATGTGACGGGGCAGAACCTGATGGTCGATGGAGGTTTGAGCGCATGGTGAACATGCCCGATTTTTCGTCCAACCACGACAAACTGATGTCGATGGCCACGTCGCTGGAAAAGCAGATCGGCCATCTTCCCAAAGAAGTGAAGTTCTGCAAGAAGTGCGTGGTCTCCAACCAGCGGCCCCGCATCACCTTCGACGAGGAAGGGGTCTGCAGCGCCTGCCGCTACGCCGAGTGGAAACAGCGGGAGATCGACTGGAGCGTCCGGGGCGCCGAGTTAAAAGAGCTGTGCGACAAGTACCGGAGCAAGGACGGCTCCTACGACGTCGTCGTCCCCGGCTCCGGCGGCAAGGACTCGGCCCGGGTCTCCCACATGCTCAAACACGAATACGGCATGAGCCCGCTCACCGTCACCTGGGCGCCCTTCCAGTACACCGACATCGGTTTCCAGAACTTCCAGAGCTTCATCCAGAGCGGGTTCGACAATTTCCTCGTCCACCCCAACGGGCTTTTCCACCGGAAACTTTCGCACCTTGCGTTCTACCTGCTGGGCGACGCCTGGCAACCCTTCGCCTACGGCCAGATGGCCATGGCGTTTCGGATCGCCATGAAGTTCGGCATCAAGCTGGTCTTCTTCGGCGAGAACGGCGAGGCCGAGTACAGCGGCGACCTGCGCCACGCCAAGATGCCGGGGATGCCGCTGGAAGTCTGGCGGGAGGTCTACTACAAAGGCTCCATGGTCGATGACGTGGTCGAGAAGGGGCTGGAGGCGGGGATCTTCACCCCCGAAGAGATCAAGCGGGAGCAGGCGAGTCTTCAGTTCTACCGCGCCCCCGGACTGGACGAGTTCAAGGCGGCCGGCGCCCAGATGCACTGGTTCGCCTACTACCACCACTGGGTGCCGCAGGAGAACTACTACTACTGCCGCGAACACACCGGCTTCGAGGCCAACCCGGCGGGGCGCAGCGAGGGGACCTACTCCAAGTACGCCAGCCTCGACGACCGGATGGACGGATTCCACTACTATCTGGCTTTCATGAAATTCGGCATCGCCCGGACCACCTCCGACGCCGCCCACGAAATCCGCGACGGCCACATCGCCCGGGACGAAGGGGTGAGCCTCGTGAAACGGTACGACGGGGAGTTCCCGAAGCTCTACTATCAGGACTTCCTCCGCTACACCGGCATCACCGACGGCCAGTTCAACGAAGTTCTCGACCACTTCCGCTCTCCGACCGTCTGGAAGAAAGAAGGGGGCGAGTGGAAGCTGACCGAGGCGGTCTGGCATCCTAAGCATCTGGCCGCCGCCGGATCGAAGCTCTCCTTCTAGCCGGGGGTCCATGGCCAACATACGCCTGATCGCCCGGCTCGACGTGAAGCCTCCCAACCTTATCAAGGGGGTTCATCTGGAAGGGTTGCGGGTCATGGGGAACCCGCAGGAGTTCGCCACCCGCTACTACCACGACGGCATCGACGAACTGATTTACATCGACACCGTCGCCAGCCTCTACGGCCGCGACAACCTGATAGAGATCATTCGCCACACCGCCGCCCACATCTTCATCCCCATCACCGCCGGGGGGGGCATCCGCTCCGTGGACGACGCCAAGGCGCTGCTCCGCGCCGGGGCCGACAAAGTGGCGGTCAACACCGCTGCCGTCACCCGTCCGGCGCTCATCACCGAAATCTCCCGGACCCTCGGGAACCAGTGCATGGTCCTCTCCATCCAGGCCAAGAAACGGCGCAACGCCGACGGCTGGGTCGCCTACACCGACAACGCCCGCGAACCGACCGAACGTGATGTCGTCGCATGGGCCAAAGAGGGAGAGGCGCTGGGGGCCGGAGAAATCCTCCTCACCTCCGTTGACCGGGAAGGGACGAGGAAAGGCTTCGACCTCGACCTGCTACGCGCCGTCTCCACCGCCGTCACGATCCCGGTCATCGCCTCCGGCGGACTGGGAAAGCCGGAGGACTTTGTCGCCGCCGTCACCGAAGGAAAAGCCGACGCCGTGGCCGTCGCCGACGCCCTCCACTACGGACGGCACGAGGCGCACGCGATACGGCAGGCCGCTCTCGACGCCGGGCTCCATGTGAGGCGCGCATGAACACCATCACCGTCATCGACTACGGTGTCGGCAACCTCTACTCCGTCCGCCGCGCCATCGAAGAGGTGGGGGGCGAAGCCCGCTTCACTGAGAGCGCCGAAGGGATCGAAACCGCCGAGCGGATCATCCTCCCCGGCGTCGGCGCTTTTGCCGACGGGATGGCCGGGCTGCGTGCGCGGGGACTGGTCGAGCCGCTCAAAGCCTACGCCGCCTCCGGGCGACCGCTGATGGGGATATGCCTCGGGATGCAGATGATGCTCGACGTCTCGGAAGAGCATGGAGAGTACGAAGGGCTCGGCCTCATCCCCGGACGGGTGATCCCGGTCCCGGCCACCGGTTCCGACGGGGCGCCGCACAAGATCCCGCATATAGGCTGGAACGAGATCGCTCCGGTGAACGGGGGCGCCGACTGGCGCGCCACGCCGCTGGCCGACACGCC
>JADGCD010000089.1:3638-7978 GCA_015229165.1 Nitrospinota bacterium
ACCGACCCGGCCCATCGTCTGGCCGACTGCCTTTATGACGGGACGCCAGTGGCCGCCGCCATCGCCCGTGGCGCCGTGGTCGGCTTCCAGTTCCACCCGGAGAAAAGCGGCGCGGCAGGCCTTGCCATCGTGCGCAATTTCATGGGACGGGGACGATGAGCGGCCGGCTTTCCCTGCACGACCGGGCCGTCGCGGCGGCCAACCGGTCGCTGGTGATCTCCGGCCCGGCCCGTAGCGGCACCACCCTTATCGGGGCGGTCATCCACTCGTGCGAGCGGGTCGAGTATGTCATGGAGCCCCCCATGCTCTTCGCCCTTCTGCCGCTTGTCGAGCGGTTGGGAGAGGCCGATTTCGCCCTTCTCTTCGAGACCTATGTGTATGAAGAGATGCTCATGGGACACGTTACCGGGCGGGCCTTCAACTTCAACGACAACGATCTCTCCTGCGTCCGCCGCGCCAAGGGGGAGGGGGATATCGCCCGACGGATGGCGACCGCGTGGCGCAAGGAAACGGCCGCCGAGGCGGCCCGCGACCGGATCATGGCTTTCAAACTCCCCGACATCACCCCCTTCATGGCGCCGTTGCTTGAGCGTTATCCCGGCATGCAGGGGCTCGTCATGGCGAGGAACGCCAACGCCGTCATGAACTCGGTGGCGAAGAAGAACTGGCTCGACGACGAGAGCCTCTCCCGCCGTTATCTCATGTGGCCCACCGACGCCACCGTGACGCCCCCGCTCCCCTTCTGGGCCGGGGAGGAACTGCGCGACCGGTGGAGCGGCATGGGCGAACTGGAGCGGGCGGGGGAGTACTACCTCAGGGTGATGGAGGGGATCGAAAAACTCCCCCGGACGTTGGTGGTTTCGTACGACGCCCTGCTGGCCTCCCCGGCTGCGGTGACGGGAAAAATGATCGGGGCTCTCGGCATGACGCCGGGCGAGAAGACCGCCGACTTGATAGACACCATCCGCGAGAGTCCCGGCGAGCGGGACGATCTGGTGTCGCAGCTTCCCGACGGCCTCCGCCAGCGGGTCGGAGCGATATCCGACCGCTACACCGGTTTCGTCGGCTGGGCCGACGGCGCCCCCCTTGACTGACGAAAGGAATCGCGCGCCATGAGCGACGGCAAAAAGGTGTTGGTGGTCGGCTGCGGCGCCATCGGCATGCGGCATCTGCAAGGGGTGGCTCTGGCCCCCTCGGTCGGAGCGATCCAGGTGGTTGATCCCCGGACCGAAGCCCACGACAACGGGCGCGCGGGGGTGGAGCAGACCGGCGCGAAAACGCCCGTCACCTACCATACCGCCATCGACCCGTCGCTGGGGGGGGGCGACTTGTGCGTCCTCGGCACCCAGGCGGCCGGGAGGCTCGATCTGGTTCGCACGGTCCACGAGACCCTCGGCTACACCCGCTTCCTGACCGAGAAGGTGGTGACCCAGTCGATGGAGGAGTACGACGCTCTTCTCGCTTACGCCGAGGCGAACCGTTTGACCATCCGGGTCAACGCCAAGACGCGCGCCTACGCTCTCCACGCCGCCATCAAGGAGGCGATCGGCGACCGCCCCTTCACCCTCACCGTCACCGGCGGCGATCACGGCCTCGGCTGCAACGGGGTCCACGCCGCCGACCTTTTCCTCTACTACGATGGGGGCGCCCGGATCGACCTGGTCGGCGCCCGGATCGACGAGCGCCTCGCCCCCTCCAAGCGGGGAAGCGAACTGGCCGATTTCTCCGGCGCCCTCCACGGCGCGTCCCCCAAGGGAAGCTCGCTCTCCATCGTCTATGACGGAGGGCACAAAGGGTTCGACTTTCTGACCGTCACCACCGCCACCGCCCGCTATGTGATCGACCATTTTCTTGGGACGGTTTTTCGCAGTGGCGAAGAGAACAACGCGGCCTGGGAGCGCCTCCCCTTCACCGAAGACATCCGCATCAGCCATATGACCACCACCTTCGCCGAAGAGATGCTGGCCGACGGGCCCTCGGCGTTGCCCACCATCGCCGACCATTACCCGGCGCAGAAGTTCGTCTTCGAGGGACTCCTGCCGACCTACCACCGGTTGACCGGTGCGGTCGGCGACTTCCTGCCGGTGACCTGACATGAGCGACCCCCTCCGCCTCGGCCTCGTCGGCGCCGGTTTCATCGCCCGCCAGCATTTGGAAGTGATCGCCGCCACCCCCGGCGTCGAAGCGGTCGGGATCGCCTCCCGCACCCGGGAGAAGGCCGTCGCCCTGGCGGCCGAATTTGGCGTCCCGACGGTGGCCGACGACATGGCCGCGCTGGTGGCCGAAACGACGCCCGACGCCCTGATGATTCTCGTATCCGCCGGAAAGATGCATGAAGTGACCGACGCCGCCCTCGACTTTCGGCTTCCGCTCTTCATCGAAAAGCCCCCCGGCCTCTCGGTGGAGGAGGCAGAGGCTCTGGCCGGAAAAGCGGCCCGTCTCGGCGTCCCCCACATGGTCGGCTTCAACCGGCGGTTCTACTCGATCTTCAGGAAGGGAATCGAGATTGTCGCCTCCCACGGTTGCGGCAAACTGATGACCGTCGCCATCGAGGGGCATGAGCGGATATGGAAACCGAAGAAGAACCCGCAGTTTACCTCCGCCGAACTCGACGGATGGATCTACGCCAACGGAACCCATACCCTCGATCTGCTCCGCTTCTTCGGCGGCGAAGTGGCGACGATGAGCGTGGCCGCCCGCCGGGTCCACGAGGCCAACGGCGACCAGTTCGCCGCCCTCGTGGAATTCGAAAGCGGGGCGCTGGGGCAGTACACCGCCAATTGGCACTCCCCCGGCGGATGGAGCGTCACCCTCTACGGCGACGGGGTGACGGTGAAATTCCAGCCGCTGGAAAAGGGGACGTGGACCGACACCAGCTTCACCACCCGCGACATCGAACCGGACGCAGAGGACATCGCCGTCAAGCCGGGGTTCACCGGACAGATGAACGCTTTCGTCACCCTGCTCCGGGAGGGGCGTCTTGACCCCCCGGCGCAGGATCTGGACGGGGCGGCCGCCACCATGCGGCTGGCGCAGCGGCTCGTCGCCGCCGTGAAGCCGCGCTGACCGGCCGGGGAACGGGGATGAAGAGCGTCTCGATTTACACCATCGGCAAACTGGCCGAAATGGGGATCGTCGCGCTGGTCTACCTTGGCTACGCCACCCAGGCCGGACCCGCCCGTTACGGCGAAGTGGCCGAGTCGATGCTGGTCATCACCTACTCGGCCTTTCTGATTCTCGGCATCAACGGCTCCTATGTGAAATATTTCTCGCTGGAGAAAAGCGTCAGCGCCCGGCGGATGCTCTCCTCCTTCAACGTCGGCTACAACGTCCTCTTGGGGGCCGCAGCCTTCGGCTTGGGGGTCATGCTCATCGACCGCCCGTACGCCCCGCTCGTCGGCGGCATCTGCGCATTGAATCTCATGCGCGGCAGCGTGCAAACACTGCTGCGCGCCCACGTCATGTCGGGGGCATTGTCGGCCTTCAACGTCTCCTTCGCCCTGCTGTTCGGCGTTCTGTTCCTGACGGTCGTCGACGACAACGCCTCCTTCTTCGGCGCCTGGTTCGCCGCGCTGGCCCTGTCGCTTCCCCCCGGCCTGTGGCTGGTGATCCGACGGCGGATCGTGTCGTGGGAGTATCGGCGGCTCCTCCGGTTCACCCGCTCCCGCTTTGCGACGTTGTTCAAAAACGGCGTTCTGCTGGCGGCGCTGACCTTTGCCGGGATTTTCTATCTCTCCTCCGACCGGATTATCCTCATCGCCCTCGACTACCCGGAAGCGGGGGTGGGGCTCTACCAGTTCGCCGACAACGTCTCCGGCATCTTCTACCTCGTCTCCTCGTCGCTTCTCTACATGCTGACGCCGGTCTATATCGGGCGGCTCGAACGGCGGGAGATCACCCTTGCGGCGTTCGCCGCCCAGGGGGGGAAAGTGGCCCTCGTCTGGCTCGGGGTTCTCGTCCTTTTCGTCGGCGCGGCCTGGATCGGCGTCACCTTCTTCGCCCCGGCCTATGTCGCCGCATTGCCGACGGTGGCCTTTTTGGCGGCGACCAAATATGTCACCCTGATCCTCTTCATTCCCGGCACGGCGGCGATGGCCTACCATCGGGAGGGACGGCTCCTTGCGGCCTATGGGGCGATGATGCTTCCGTTGGCGGCGGCGCAAGGGGGGATTGTTCACTATTTCCCCGAGATGGTCCCCATGGGACTCCCCGCCGCCAGCGCTTTTGCCCTTATAATGGTGCTTGTCATCTCCTACCGGGGCATCCGCGCCCCCTCCCATACGGGCTAGGGACATGCAGAGACGGCGCACACTGTTCGTCACCGATTCACTGGGGGTTCC
>JADGCD010000008.1:0-980 GCA_015229165.1 Nitrospinota bacterium
TCGGCCTCCTTCATCGGGTCGTACATCGAGACGCGGTCGCCAACGAGCTGCATCAGGTCCTTGTCGGAGGAGACGATGACCACCCGGTATCCGGCGGCGCTCCCCTGCCGGGCCACGGCGCCGATCAGGTCGTCCGCCTCCCACCCGGCGGCTTTCAGGATCGGGATGTTGAACGCCCCGATGAGCCGGTCGATGTAGGGGAGCTGGGCTGCCAGGTCGTCCGGCATTTGGACCCGGTTGGCCTTGTATTGGTTATACCGCGCGTGGCGGAAGGTTTTCTCCCGCGAGTCGAGCGCCATGACGAGATGGGCCGGGCTCTTCTCCCGGATGATCTTGCGCAGCATGGTGGCGAAGCCGTAGACCGCGTTGGTGGGGACGCCCGCCGCGTTGGAGAGGAACTGGCGGATGCCGTAGTAGGCGCGAAAATAATACCCGGCCCCGTCGATGATGAAGATCGTTTTGTCGTGGGTCATGACGCCCCTCCGGCATCGTCCCCTGTTATGTCCGTAGCCGGTGAAGGGCGCCCGCCATTATCTCCCTCGACAACACTCTTCTCCTGCCGGGCCGCCGCCATCCCGGCGGCAAGGAGCAGGTAGACCAGCATCTGTATCTCCGTGTCGCCGAAGTTGTACTCGAACATCCCGGCGGCGAGGAAAGCCGTCATCCCCCCGATCCCGGCGGCCAGGGCCGTCCGGTCCGCAGGGGTCACCGCCAGACGCCACGCCCGGATCATGGCCGCGCCCGCCACGACCCAGAGGGAGAGCCACGCCGCAAGGCCCAATACCCCCCGCTCAACGGTGATTTCGAGAACGTTGTTGTGCAGGTGGCTGATGGATGGCTCCCGGACGTCGGGGCTTCGGTAGGCCGGATAGAGGGCGGGGAACTGGTTCTGCCCCACGCCGACAAGGGGATGGTCGAGCGCCATGGCGACGCCCGCCCGCCAGAGGAGGAGCCGCTCCCGGTTGGTCTCGTTGGCCGGA
>JADGCD010000008.1:1015-1993 GCA_015229165.1 Nitrospinota bacterium
GGGGCTGCGGCGTAGAGGGCAAGGGCTACGAACGGCAGGGCCAGCAGGGCCGCCGGTTTGCGCAGGCCCCCCACCGTCGCCATGCCCAGCCCCGCGCCGATCCAGGCGTTGCGGGTCAGCGACAAGAGCGTCGCTCCCCCCATGAAGAGAAGCGACACCCCCAGCCAGAGGTCGCGCCGCCCGCAGCGGTCGAAGAGGATCACGGCGGTCACCGCCACGATGGCCAGCATCTGAAGCCCGGCGTAGGTCATGTACATGTCGTTGAAGCCGGAGATCCGGTCGGCCAGGTCGATTCCGCGCGCGAGCGCCTGCCCGAAACCGACCGCCGCCATCGCCAGCCCGGCGGCCCCCATGAACCGGAACGCCCTCGGCGCCAGCGACGGGTCGTCGGCGAAGAGGCGGTAGGCGGCGAAGAATATCGCCATGTGGAGGAGGTCTTTGGAGTCCTTCAGCGACTCCGCCGGATCGTGGGAGAAAAGGGCCGACAGAAGCGAAGCGCCCGCGAACAGGGCCAGCGGCCAGAGAAGGGGGGAGCCGTCAAAAGGGCGACGGGTCGTGCGGTGGAGGGCGATGACGCACAGCGCCATCCCGGCGGCGGCCATCTGGGCCACCGAGATGGAGACCAGATCGGCGGCGGCGAAGAGGAGGAGCAGATCCCCCCCCCATCGGCTCCATCGCTCCCCGGTTTGCGTCGTCACCCGCTCTCCCGCCCGTCAGTGGTTGTGCAGGTGGTCCCACAGGGGGGAGTTAAGCCGCTCCTGCGCCCACCAGGTCCGGAGGCCCCAGGTCGACGCCGGGTCGGAGCCGGGGCTGTTGGTGGAGTAGATGCCGTCGGTGTAGGCGTACCAGAAGATCCGCTCCGGGTTGATCGACTTGTCGATGAAGCTGACGTTGTTCTTGAAGTAGTCGAGTTGCCCGGCGAACCCGGTCTTGCCGATCTCGGTGACCCACACCCGCATCCCGGCGTCCTTGACCATC
>JADGCD010000008.1:2029-21397 GCA_015229165.1 Nitrospinota bacterium
AGAGTTCGTACTCCAGGTCGCCATAGTAGTGGAAGTTGAGGATGTCGGCGTAGTTCTTGATCCCCAGGTTGAGCAGCGCCCTGGTCCAGTCCCACTTGGCGGTGCCGTCGGCCACGATGTTGGCGGTAGCCGCCGAGAGGATCGAGCAGCCGGGGTCGAGCGCCCGGATGGTGGGCGCCACCCGGCGGACCAGGTCGTAATAGTCCTCCGGAGTCCGGTTCAGGACGCCGTAATCGAGCTCGTCCGGCTCGTTCCAGATTTCCCAGTAGTTGATCTTCCCCTTGTAGCGGGTCACCACCGGGATGACGTAACTGTTCAGGTAGACCGCCTTCCAGTCGGCGCGCCCCTTCAGCCATTCGGGGACGTAGCAGAGGATCCCCACGATCTCCAGGTTGTTGGCCCGGGCGGCGTTGACCGCGGCGTCCAGCAGGGTGAAGTTGCGGGCGGCGTTGGCGTTGGCCATGTAGTGGGTGTCGAACCAGAGGTTGATGCGGACCGCGGTGATCCCCATGGCGGCGATGTCGGCCATCTGCTGGTTGGCGTCGCCGAAGACGGTGTTGCGTGGGAAGACGTTCATCCCCAGCTTCTGGTAGGGGACTTCATGCCCCCCCACGAGGGCGGTTTCGGTGGCGCTGCCGCAAGCGGCGAACCCGAGGGCCAGCGCCAGCGCGGCGGCGTAACGGACGAGGGGATTCATGCTTTCTCCTGGCTTGTCGCGGCCGGTTCGGCCATGTCGGCGAATTGCAGTTCGAAGAGGCGCCGGTAGGGGCCGTTGTTGGCCAGCAGCTCTTCATGGGTTCCGGTCTCGACGATCCGCCCCCGGTCGAGGGTGACGATCCGGTCGGCGTTGAGGATGGTGGAGAGGCGGTGGGCGATAACCAGCGTGGTGCGCCCTTTCATCAGGTTGGCCAGCGCCGCCTGCACCGCCTTTTCCGACTCGGTGTCGAGCGCGCTGGTGGCTTCGTCCAGAATCATCACCGCCGGGTTTTTCATCAGCGCCCGGGCGATGGAGAGCCGCTGGCGTTGCCCGCCGGAGAGGCGGACCCCCCGCTCCCCGATGAAGGTGTCGTACCCCTCGGGGAGGGCGCTGATGAAGTCGTGGGCGAAGGCGGCGGTGGCGGCGGAGGTCACCGCTTCGTCGGAGGCGTCGGCGTGGCCGTAGGCGATATTGTTGCGGATGGTGTCGGCGAAGAGGAAGACCTCCTGCGTGACGATGCCGATCTGGGCGCGCAACGAGGCGATGGTGACGTCCCGGATGTCGGTGTCGTCGAAGCGGATCGCCCCGCCGGTGACGTCGAAGAAACGGGGGACCAGATTCACCAGCGTCGATTTTCCCGCCCCCGACGAGCCGACCAGCGCCACCACCTGCCCCCGCGCCACGGCCAGGTCGATGCCGGTCAACACCGGCGCCCCGGCGCCCCCGTCGTAGGCGAAGGAGACCCTCTCGAACGTGATCCCCTTGGCCAGCGGGGCCAGCGGTCGGGCGTCGGGGCGGTCGACGATCTCCCGGGGGGTGTCCATCATCTCGAAGATCCGGGCGGCGGCGGCCATGGCCTGCTGCACCTTGTTGTTGGCCCGGGAGAGCTTGCTGATCGGCTGGTAGAGCATGAACAGCGCCGTCAGGAACGAGAAGAAGGCCCCCACCGTCGTCTCCCCGGCGATGACCTGCGCCCCCCCCACGGCGATGATGGCCGCGATGCCAAAGGCGCCGATGAACTCCAGCAGGGGGCTGGAGAGCTCGTTGATGCGGATGGTTTTTTTGAGGGTCTCGAAGTAGAGGGCGTTGGCCTTCTCGAACCGGTCGATTTCGTACGTTTCCATGCCGAAGGCCTGCACCACCCGGACGCCGGTGAAGGTTTCCAACAGGGTGGCGTTCATGTCGGCCATCCGCTCCTGGCTCTCGGTGGAGACCTTTCTTAACGATTTGCCGAGCCGCCCGATGAGGCCGCCCGAGAGGGGGATAACCAAAAGGGCGATGGTGGCCAGCTTCCAGTCGCGGTAGTAGACCACGCCGAGGAGGGCGATCATCGTCAGCGACTCCCGGACGATGTCGTAGACCACGATAGAGACGGCGTCCTGGATCTGCTGGACGTCGTTGGTGAGGCGGCTCATGATCTGGCCGGTCTGCTTGTCGGCGAAGAATCGGAGCGACAACCGCTGCAACCGGGCGAAGAGGTCGTTGCGGATGTCCTGCACGGCCCGCTGGCCGACGACCTGCATGATCGACGAGGCGACGTAGCGCCCCACCCCCCGGACCAGATAGATGCCGACGACCCCCAGCGGCAGCAGGGCCAGCATCTCCTTGTCCTTGGCCATGAAGATGTCGTCGAGGATCGGCTGGATGATCATCGCCGTCGCCCCGGTGGTGGCCGAGACTGCCACCATGAAGAGGGAGGCGACGGCGAATCGCCCCCGGTAGGGTCTCAGGTAGCCGAGGAGACGCCGGTAGAGATCCATGTCAGGCGGCCCTCCGGTCGGCCAGCCGGGAGAGGGCCGCCCGGCACACCTGCTCCACCGAAATGGAGGTCATGCAGTCGTGATGGGGGCAGCGGGCGCCGACGCAGCGGCGGCAGGGGCCGTAGGGGGGGACGAGCGCCACGTCGTCCGGGCCGATGGGACCCCATCGCTCCGGCAGGCAGACGAAGACCGGGCTGTAGATCCCCACCACCGGCGTCCCGACCGCCGAGGCCAGATGCAACGGCCCGGTGGAGGAGGCGACGAAAACGTCCAGCCCCGCCAAGACGGCCAGCAGGTCGCCGATCCCCCCCGTGTTGACGAACGGCTCTATCCGGGCGGCGACCCGCTCGTCGGCGCCGACGCGGGCGTCGGTCACGATCCGCTCCACCAACGCCCGCTCGGCGGAGGAGCCGGTGACCACCGCCCGGTAGCCGTCGTCGGCGAGACGGCGGGCAAGGGCGACATAGCTCGCTTTGGGCCAGTTCTGCGACGACCCCCCGTGGCCCGGATGGAGGCCGACGACCCCCCGGTCGCTCCCGTCGCCGAACGTGCGGCGGGCCGCGTCGGGCAACGGAATACGCCCGTCCCGCACCGGCGCCACGCCGAGAGGCGTCAGCAGGTCGAGATTGTGGTCGGCCTCGTGGCGGGTTCCTTTCGCCCGGCGCTGGCGGATGGCATGGGTCAGGGTGAACCAGACCGCCACCTTGCTGGCCGGGCCGATGCGGACCGGAATCCCGGCGGCTTTGATCAGCCGGGCCACGGAATAGTTCGAGAAAAGCAGGATGGCCGCGTCGAATTTCTGGCTGGCGATGGCCTCTTTCAGAGAGGCATACCACTGTTTTGGCACGTGGGGGGAGTCGGCGGGGAAGTCGATGACCAGATCGACGTCGTCCCGCCCGACCAGAAGATCGCGGGTGTAGGTGCGGGTCAGGGCTGCGATGAACGCCGTGGGATAGGCTTTCCGCAACGAGACGAACACCGGCAGCGACAGGGCCACATCGCCGATCCGGTCGGTCCGGACCACGAGGATGCGCGGGTTGTCGGGGAGCAGGGGCTTATTTCGGTACATCCCTTTATTATAGCGAAGGATGGCGTCCTGTGGCGGGAAGGAAGCCACTTTATGCGAAGGATGAGAGCCAGTGGCTGGCGAGCGCCAGTCACCGATTTCCCGTCGGTTCCACACAGGGGAAGGTTCTTAACGAAGCAGAGAGAATGTCATTGCTTTGGAGAGTGGCGAGGGGCGGAAGAGGAGCATCGTCCCTTGGGTTGGAGGGGAAGTCTTCGCCCCCTCCGATCCAAAAGAACATTCCTCTCCGCTTCGTTATGGCTCAATGTTGAAGCGGACGATTTCGAGCGGGTCGATGACGTCGGTCACCCGGATGCCGAACCGTTCGTTCACCACCACCACCTCGCCCCGGGCCGTCAGCAGCCCGTTGATGTAGATTTCCATCGGCTCCCCCACCAGCTTCGTCAGCTCCACCACCGACCCCGCCTGGTAGCCCAGCACCTCACGCACCGACGTCTTCGCCTTCCCCAACTCCACCGAAATCGTCAGGGGGATGTCGCGGAAATTGTCCAGCTCGTCGAGCACCGCCGAGAGGACCTTGCCCCCCACGTCTTTCTTGGCCATCGCTTCCGCCGATCCGTGAATTGTTACCGCTTATTATACAGTGATTTCATGCGCAACGCCAGCGCCTCCCCCTCCCTCTACCCTATCGGCCCAAGGCAGGGTATACTTTACGTTTGCAATGCGACGAAACGTATGAAAAGAAACGTACTTCTTGGCGTGACCGGCGGCGTGGCCGCCTACCGCGCCTGCGACCTGGCCCGGCGGCTCATGGAGAGCGGCATCGCCGTCACCGTCGTGATGACCCGCTCCGCCACCCGTTTCGTCACCCCGCTCACCTTCGCCGCCCTCACCGGCAATCCGGTCTACACCGACGATGATACCCACGACGACCCGATGGCCCACATCACCCTCGCCCGGAAGGCCGATCTGATCCTCGTCGCCCCGGCCACCGCCAACGTCCTGGGAAAGCTCGCCTGCGGCGTCGCCGACGATCTGCTGACGACCACCCTTGTCGCCGGGAACGCCCCGATCATCGTCGTCCCGGCCATGAACAGCCAGATGTGGCAAAACCAGGCCGTCGTTGAGAACGTCGCCACCCTTCGCGCACGGGGGGTCCGGTTCGTCGGCCCCGCCGAAGGATTGCTCGCCTGCGGAGAAACCGGCGAAGGGAAGATGGCGCCGGTGGAGGAGATCGTCGCCGCCGTCGCCGAGGAGCTGGCCCTGCGCCGCGACCTGGCCGGGTTCCGGCTTCTCGTCACCGCCGGGGGGACCCGCGAGCCGATCGACGCCGTCCGCTATGTCGGCAACCGCTCCACCGGCAAGATGGGGGTCGCCCTGGCCGAAGCCGCCCAAGCGCGGGGGGCCGACGTCACCCTCATCGCCGCCGCCATGGAAGTGGCCCCCCCCGAAGGGATTCCCCTCGTTCGGGCCGAGACGGCCTCCGCCATGCGGGCCGCGCTGGCCGAACGGTTCGAAGGGTGCGACGGGGTCGTCATGGCCGCCGCCGTGGGGGACTACGCCTGTGCCGACCCCGCCCCCGGCAAAGTGAAAAAGCGGGAGGCGTGGCGCGTCGAACTGACCCCCAATCCCGACCTGATCGCCGAGTTGGGGATGAAGAAGCGGGGGCGGATACTGGTCGGTTTCGCCGCCGAGACCGACACCCCCGTCGAGTACGGGCGGGAAAAACTGATCCGCAAGAACCTCGACCTGATCGTCGTCAACGACGTCTCCCGTAGCGACATCGGCTTCGGCGCCGACCAGAACGAAGTCATTATCATCGCCCGTTCGGGAGAAACCATCGCGGCGCCGAAAGCCCCCAAGCGGGAGGTGGCCGACGCCATTCTCGACCACGTGGCCCGTCTGGTCGCCGCCCGCACCGGAGAGGCGACGGCGTGACCACCGAAGCCCACCTGCTGGCCAAGCTGGGACGCCTCTCCGCCGAACTGGAGCGGCTCAAACGTAGCGGCGTCACCGCCGTTCCCGGAGCCCTCGATCCCCGCTGGTTCGAGCGGCTCAAAAAGGCCGCGCAGATCGACGAAGCCGCCGCGAAAAAGGGCGCTCCTCCGGCGCCGACGCCCTCCCCTGTCACCCACGCGAGTCCCCCGGTGAACGATACCCTTGAACTGATCGCCGCCGAGGTGGCCGGTTGCGTCGCCTGCGGCCTTGCCGCCACCCGGACCAACACCGTCCCCGGCGAGGGGGAGCCGCAGGCCAGACTCCTCTTCGTGGGGGAGGCCCCCGGCGCCGACGAGGACGCCCAGGGGCGCCCCTTCGTGGGGCGGGCCGGGAAACTTCTCGCCGACATGATTGTCGCCATGGGGCTGACCCGCGAGCGGGTCTTCATCGCCAACGTGTTGAAGTGCCGTCCCCCCGGAAACCGCGATCCGCTACCCGACGAGGTGGCCGCCTGCGAGCCGTTCCTGCGGCGCCAGATCGCCCGGATACGCCCCGACTACATCTGCGCCCTCGGGCGGATTTCGGCGCAGGCGCTGCTGAAGACCAAGACCCCCATCGGCCAGTTGCGGGGGGAATTCCACGATTACCACGGGACGCCGCTGCTGGCGACCTACCACCCGGCCTACCTGCTGCGCAACCCGGGAGAGAAAAAGGAAGCATGGAAGGATTTACAACTCCTGATGGCCCGGATGGGGCTTCCCGTCCCGCCGCAAAGGAGCTGACATGACCGGTCGGACCGCCGCCCGCCGCGCGGGCTTTGGAACAAGAAAGCTGCTCGTCGTCCTCTTTGCCCTGTCGGTCTTCGGCGTCGGCGCCGTCATGGGGGGGGGGTGGTTCGTCTGGTCGCGCTACGCCGGAGAAATCCCCGATCCGGGGGCGCTGGCCCAGTACCAGCCGAGCCTCGTCACCCGGGTCTACGACGCCAACGACGCCCTCGTCGCCGAGTACTTCGTCGAGAAACGGATCCTGACCCCCCTGGACAAGATTCCGCACAACCTGGTCATGGCCACCATCGCCGTGGAGGACGCCCATTTCTTCGAACACCACGGCATCAATTTCGAGGGGATCGTCCGGGCCATGTTCGCCAACCTCATGGCCGGCCGGGTCGTGCAGGGGGGAAGCTCCATCACCCAGCAGGTGGCCAAGCAGATATTCCTCTCCTCCGAGCGGACCTTCACCCGCAAGATCAAGGAGGCGATCCTCTCCCTGGAGCTGGAGCGGCGCTATACCAAGGAAGAGATTCTCGAAGTCTACTTGAACCACATCTACTACGGCCACGGCGCCTATGGGGTCGAGGCGGCGGCGCAGGTCTATTTCGGAAAGTCGGTGGGGGAGCTTTCGCTGGCCCAGATGGCCATGATCGCCGGTCTCCCCAAGGCCCCCACCAACTACACCCCGTTCCGCCACCCGGAGCGGGCTCTCGACCGGCGGCGCCACTGCCTGAACCGGATGGTCGATGTCGGCGCCATCACCGCCGAGCAGGGGGACGCGGCCGCAGCCGAGCCGTTCAACCTGGCCCCCCTGCAAAAGCCGCTCAACCGGGCGCCCTGGTTTACGGAGCTTGTGCGCCGCGATCTGGAAAAGACCTACGGCGCCGACACCCTCTACCGGGGGGGGCTCACCGTCCGGACCACCCTCGACCTGACCCTGCAGGAGGCGGCCCAGACCGCCATGATCGAAGGGCTGGAGGCGACCGACAAGCGGCTCGGCTACCGGGGTCCGCTGGGGAAGATCGACCGCGCCAAGGGAGAGACCCCCGCGTGGGACACCCTCAACCCCAAGGAGGACGACCTGGGGCGAACCATCGAGCCGTACGTCGTCGGCGCACGGGTAAAGGGGGTGGTGACCGCCGTCGACAAGGAGGGCGCCACCATCGACATCGAGGGGGTCGTCGGCAGGGCCGCCGCCGCCTCCATGGCCTGGGCCCACAAGGCCGACCCCGACCAGAACGCCCTCTGGGCGGCGAAGATGGAAGACCCCCGCACGATCCTTTCCCCGGGCGACCTGGTGGAGGTCCGGATCGACGCCATCGAAAAGGTGAAAACCAGAGGCGCCGACGGGGTGTCCGCCGACGGGAGGCGGTACGTCCTCTCCCTCGATCAGACCCCCGGCGTGCAGGGGGCGCTGGTGGCGATCGACCCCCGCTCCGGCGCCGTGCGGGCGCTGGTGGGGGGATACGATCCGCAGCAGTCCTCCTTCAACCGGGCCACGCAGGCCCTGCGCCAGCCCGGCTCCAGTTTCAAGCCGATCATCTACACCGCCGCGCTGGCCAACGGGTTCACCCCGGCCTCGGTGGTCATCGACGCGCCGATCATCTATGACCGGGCGCTTAACGAATACGCCGGGTGGAAGCCGATGAACTTCGAGCAGAAGTTCTTCGGCCCCACCACGCTGCGGGAGGCGGTGACCCACTCCCGCAACGTGGTGACCATCAAGGTGCTCGAAAAGATCGGCGTGAAGACCGCCATCGAATACGCCCGCCGGTTCGGCGTCGAGACGCCGCTGGACGACAACCTGGGGCTGGCGCTGGGGGCCTCGCCGGTGCGGGTCATCGACATGGTGGCCGCCTACGGGACGCTGGCCAACGGCGGTTTCCGCTACGATCCGATGATGGTCGTCGCGGTCGAGGGGCCCGACGGGAAGGTGGTCGAGTCCCACGAGCCGACCGGCGAGCAGGTCATCGACCCGGCCCCGGCCTACCTGATGGCCAACATCATGAAGAGCGTCGTCGACGAGGGGACCGCCAGCTCGCTGGGGCAGACGTTCGACCGGCCGCTGGCGGGGAAGACCGGCACCACCAACAACTACAACGACGCCTGGTTCATCGGCTTCACCCCCGACCTGGCCTGCGGCGTCTGGGTGGGACGGGACGACAACACCCCGCTGGGGCGCAGCGAAACCGGCTCCCGGGCGGCCATCCCGATCTGGGAGCGGTTCATGAAGACGGCGGTCAAGGGACGCGCTCCTCTCGACTTCACCCCCCCGCCGCAGGTGGTCTTCGTCCGGGTGGACAAGAAAACCGGCCAGCCGACCCGGGCCGCCGACGGTTCGGCCTTCTTCGAGGCCTTCATCGACGGGACCGAGCCGACCTTCGGACGCCCCGCAACCGTGGGCGACGGGGAGGGGGAAGACGCCCCGGCCCCGGCGCCGACGCCTGCGCCATGAGCGAAGGGCCGCTGGTCGTCGTCGACCATCTTTCGCGCCACTTCACCCTTACGGAGAGTCGTCCCGGCTTCTGGGGTTCGGTGACGGGGCTTTTCTCGCGCGCGACGTCGGTCCGCCGGGCGGTGGACGACATCTCCTTTTCCCTTGAGGCGGGGGAGTTCGTCGGCTACGTCGGCGAGAATGGCGCCGGGAAATCGACCACCATCAAGATGCTCACCGGCATCCTTGTCCCCACCTCCGGCACGGTCCGGGTGGGGGGGCTGGTCCCGTGGGAGTCGCGGCGGGAGAACTCCCGCCAAATCGGCGTGGTCTTCGG
Organism: Nitrospinota bacterium; assembly: GCA_015229165.1. GTDB lineage: Bacteria > Nitrospinota_A > UBA7883 > UBA7883 > JADGGD01 > JADGCD01. Next base: position 10,993 of record JADGCD010000008.1, read on the forward strand.
CCAGCGGTCGCAGCTCTGGTGGGACCTGCCGGTGCGGGAGTCGTTCGACCTGCTGCGCTCCATCTTCCGCGTTCCCGAGGGGCGGTTCCGGGAGAACCTGGCGGAACTGGACGACGCGCTGGAGCTTTCGCCCCTGCTGGCCACGCCGGTGCGCAAGCTCTCGCTGGGGCAGCGGATGCGCTGCGACCTGGCGGCGGCGTTCCTCCACGACCCGAAGATCCTCTTTCTCGACGAGCCGACCATCGGGCTCGACCTGATCGCCAAGGACCATGTCCGCTCGTTCCTGAAGCGGATCAACCAGACCCGCCGGACCACCATCGTCCTGACCACCCACGACATGGACGACATCGAGGCTCTCTGCGAGCGGATCGTCATCCTGGACGAGGGGAAGATCGTCTATGACGGCGCCACCGAGAGCCTGAAACGCCGCTACGTCCGGGAGAAGGGGGTGGTGGTGGAGTTCCACGGCGACCCGGGGGTGGTGACGCTGCCCGACCTGCCGACGGTCCGGGTGGAGGGGGAGGGGGCCAAGCGGCGCTTCTCCGTGCCGGTGGATTCGGTGGGGGTGGCCACGGTCATCGCTGCGGTGGCGGCCCGGTTCGCGGTCAAGGACATTTCGATCCACGAGCCGAAGGTGGGGGAGGTGGTGAAGCGGATCTACGACGATCCTGCCTCGCTCACCCGCCCGGAGCCGGGCCCGTGACCGGCGCCCTGGCCCATTTCGGCCCCCGCCGCCGGGTCTACCCCAGCTTCTTCGCCAAGGCGTTCCAGCGGGAGCTGGCCTACAAGTTCGAATACTTCATCGGGGTCTTCAACGGGCTGCTGTTTATGTTCATCTTCACCTCCCTCTGGGAGGCGGTCTACGCCGGCCCAACGGCGGCGACGGGAGGAACGGCTTTCACCCGGGAGGGGATCATCACCTACGCGGTCTACGCCATGCTGGTCCGGATCTCGATGACGCAGGAGGAGTCGGGAATCCCGGCCAAGGTCCGCTCGGGGGAGATCGCCATGGACATGATCAAACCGGTCAACTACATGCTGATGACGCTGGCGGAGACCGGGGGGGGGACGCTGTTCCACTGGGTCACCCGGGTGGCGCCGATCTTTGCCGTGGCCCTTTTCGCCTTCGACGCGTGGCCGCCGTCGGACCCGCTCAACTGGCTCATGCTGGGAGTGTCGTGGGTGTTCGGCTACCTGATCTTTTTCTACCTCAACTTCGCCTTCGCGCTGCTGGCTTTCTGGTTCGTGGAGACGTTCAGCTTCCAGCTGATGAAGTTCGGGCTCTTCACCCTGTTCGCCGGGGGGATCGTGCCGATCGACTTTTTCCCGGACTGGCTCCAGCCGGTCATCGCGTTCCTCCCCTTTCCGTCGATCATCTATGTGCCGACGGCGCTCTTCATCGGCCACATTCCGGCGGCGGAGGCGGGCTCCCTGATCGGCGTCCAGGTCGCCTGGACGGTGGGGCTGGGGCTGCTCTGCCGGGTGATGTGGGGGATGGGGCAACGCAAGCTGATCGTGCAGGGGGGGTGACGTGATGCGTGACCTGCCGATCTACCTGACCATGATGCTGGCGGCCATCCGGGCGAAGATGGAGTACCGGGTGACGTTCCTGTTCCTCTTCTTCGCGCTGGTGACGTTCTACCTCGGCCAACTGGGGACGGTGCTGGTGGTGATCGACCGGTTCGGCTCGATCAACGGCTGGACGCTGGGGGAGATGGCGTTTCTCTACGGACTGATGGTCTTCTCGCAGTCGATCACGACGTTTTTCTTCGCGTCGCTGGTGAATTTCGAGGGGCTGATAATGCAGGGGGGTTTCGACCGTTACCTGCTGCGCCCGCTGGACCCGTTGCCGCAACTGATCGCCAGCCAGTTCGAGGTCAGCTCCATCGCGCATCTGGTGATCGGGGTGTCGGCGCTGGTCTACGGGGCGGCGGGGACCGACATCGCATGGTCGGCGGGAAAAGTGGCGTTTTTCTTCGTCGTGGTGGCGGGCGCGGTGATGATCCAGGGGGGGGTACGGCTCGGGGTGTCGGCGATCTGCTTCTGGACGATGCGGAACCGTTCGCTGGTCCATATCCTGGTCTTCTCGTCGAAGGAGTTCATCCTCTACCCGGTGTCGATCTTCAATTACTGGATTCAGGTCTTCCTGACGCTGGTCTTCCCGCTGGCGTTCGTCAATTTCTACCCGTCGCACGTCTTCCTGAACCGGGACGCCTCGAACCTGCTCTTCTCCCCCCTCATCCAATACGCGACTCCCGTGGCGGGCGTCGTCTTCTTCTCGCTGGCCTACCTCCTCTGGCGCGCCGGTATCAACCACTACCAGTCGACGGGGAGTTAAGAGAGGATGAGGATGTTCTTTTCTTTGGAAAGAAAAGAACCAAAAGAAACTCCCTCCCTTGGCGTACGGGGATGAAGCATCCCCGTACGCCAAGGGAAAAAGCTCTTCTGTCCATCCTTTGCAAAGGAAAGGAACGCCCCCATCCTCTCTCAATCCCGATGACGGCGGATCGGTGGCGGGCGGGCGCTCATTCCTCCCTCCCAACGTGGAGATGAGACCTTCGCTTCTTTTATTGGCAAGGAAGGGCGAAGAACCTTGCCTTTCCCTTTGGGGGAGGGGGTTTGATCCCCTCCCCCAAAGGGAGGCAAGTTTCCTTTGCTTCTTTCCTTTTCAAAGGAAAGAAGAGAAAATCTTCATTTTCATGTTCGGGAAGCAGTGATGCGCATATTGCCAGCGATTGATTTGATGGACGGGAAAGTGGTTCGGCTCCGCAAGGGGGACTACGCCGCCAAGACCGTGTACGCCGACGATCCCGCCGAAGTGGCCCGCCGGTTCGCCGCCGCCGGGGCCGAGATCATCCATCTGGTCGATCTCGACGGCGCAAAGGCCGGCTACCCGGTCAACACCGACGCCATCCGGGCCATCAGCGACGCCGCCCAGATACCGGTCGAAGTCGGCGGCGGGATACGCGACGTCGAGACCATCGGCGCCTATCTGGACCTGGGCGCCACACAGGTGGTTCTCGGCACCGCCGCCATCGAGCGCCCCGACTTCGTGCTGGCCGCCGCCGATCTTTATCCCGACCGGATATGGGTCGGGCTCGACTGCAAAGACGGCAAGCCGGCCACCAAGGGGTGGCTGGCCACCGTCGATCTCGACCCGGTGGAGCTGGCCGAGCGGTACGCCGCCATGGGCGCCGCCGGGATCGTCTACACCGACATCGCCACCGACGGCATGATGGCCGGGCCGAACCTGGCCGGCCTTGCCGATTTCGCCCGGCGGGTGTCGCTTCCGGTCACGGCCTCCGGCGGCGTCTCCTCGGTGGCCGACATCCAAGCCATCGTGGCATTGGGCGTTCCCAACATCACCGGCGCCATCATCGGACGCGCCCTCTACGACGGCGCCGTCGACCTGGCCGAAGCCATCGCCAGGGCCAAGGGATAACCCCATGACGCTGCGCCGCCGCATCATTCCCTGTCTCGACGTCAAGGCCGGGCGGGTCGTGAAAGGGGTCAAGTTCGTCGACCTGGTCGACGCCGGCGACCCGGTCTCGATCGCCAAACGGTACGACGAAGAGGGCGCCGACGAGCTGACCTTTCTCGACATCACCGCCAGCCACGAAGAGCGGGACATCATCCTCGACGTGGTCGCCCGGACCGCCGAGCAGGTCTTCATGCCGTTGACCGTCGGCGGGGGAGTGCGGACGCTGGACGACATCCACAACCTGTTGCGGGCCGGGGCGGACAAAGTCGCCATCAATTCCGCCGCCGTCAAGAATCCCGACTTCGTGCGGGAGGCCTCCGCCCGGTTCGGCGCGCAGTGCATCGTCGTCGCCATCGACGCCAAGCGGAAAGAAGGAGGAGGGTGGGAGGTCTATGTGCACGGAGGGCGGACCCCCACCGGCATCGACGTCGTCGCGTGGGCGGAGAAGATGCAAGAGTACGGCGCCGGGGAAATATTGCTGACCTCCATGGACGCGGATGGAACCAAGGCAGGGTACGACATCGCGCTGACCCGGGCCGTGGCCGATGCGGTCTCCCTGCCGGTCATCGCCAGCGGCGGGGTGGGGACGCTGGAGCATCTGCGGGAAGGATTGGTCGAAGGGGGCGCCGACGCCGCCCTGGCCGCGTCGATTTTCCATTTCCGCGAACACACCATCGCCGAAGCCAAAACCTATCTCGCCGAGCAGGGCGTCCCCGTCCGCTCCCCGGAGGACCACGCATGAGCGAAGAAATCCTGACCCGCCTCTACGCCGTCTTGCAGGAGCGCAAGAACGCCGACCCCCAAAGCTCCTACGTCGCCTCGCTCTACGCCAAAGGGGAAGACAAGATACTGGAGAAAGTGGGGGAAGAGGCGGTCGAGACCATCCTCGCCCACAAGAGCGGCAAGGAGGAAGAGATCGTCTACGAGACCGCCGACCTGCTGTTCCACACCCTCGTGGCGCTGGCGCAGAAGAACATCGCGCCGGAGAAAGTCTTTGACGAGCTGGACCGGCGGTTCGGCATTACCGGCCACCGGGACAAACGATGAAAAGCTATCTGCGTTGGCGCTACGGTGTCGAAGGCGGGCTCAAAATACTCACGTACTCCCGTGTACACTCCGCTTTTTCACCCGCCTTCTCCTTGTATCGCCTGCCTCGATTACGCTTTTCGGGGATTGGGGGTACATGACCGCCAAAGAGGCCGGGAAAAAGCGGGGCGGCCCCCCCACCATCGAAAACCGGCGCGCCCGGCACGACTACCGTATCGAAGAGACCGTCGAGTGCGGCATCGTGCTCAAAGGCGCCGAGGTGAAAAGCCTGCGGACCGGCAAGGTGAACCTGCAAGAGGCCCACGCACGCGTGACCGACGGGGAGCTGTGGCTCTACGGGATGAACGTCACCCCCTACTCCAACCAGAACACCTTCGAGCAGATCGACCCCCTGCGGGGGCGCAAGCTTCTGGCCCACAAGAAGCAGATCGGCAAGCTGGAAGTGGCCGTCTCCCGCAAGGGGTACACCCTCATCCCGTTGAAGATCTATTTTGTGAAAGGCTTCGCCAAAGTTCTGGTCGGCGTGGGAGAGGGGAAGAAACTCTACGACAAACGGGAAGACCTGAAAGCCAAAGCCGCCGCCCGCGAAATGGATCGCGCCCGAAAAGGGTAGCGCGGCGCGATTGGCTGTGCAGGTTTTTTTGAGTTCCGTTGATGCGCCGCCACGTCAGGCGATTGCGCCCGATGAGGTTCACCTTCTTCGTGCTCCTTTTCCTACGAGAAGCGTTCCCCTTCGTGCGAGAACGTAGCGCCAACGGTCTTTCCCTCCCCGAAACTGCGCAGGGCGCCACTCTTGGGGCGCTCCCTGCGCAGTTTCGGGAGCGAAAGCTTTTTGGCCGTGGAATCCTGCACCTATCTTTGCCCCTTCTCCCACGAAGGTCGGTTCGCTTCTTTCACCGACAAGAGCAGTCGCAGGTAGCTTTCGTAAAGACCGTCGGGGATCTCTCCCCGGTCGCGGGCCGCCGTCACCACGCAGCCCGGCTCTTTTTCGTGGAGGCAGTCGCGGAACCGGCATCCCCCCGACAGGTTCTCGAAACCGGGAAAATAAAGGGCGGCGTCGGTCACGGAGATCTCCGACGGGGCGAACTGGCGGATGCCGGGGGCGTCGATGAGGGCGCCGCTGGTTCCGGCCACCGGGATCAGCAACGACGAGCTGGTGGTGTGCGATCCCTGTTCGGTCTTGGCGTTCACCTCTCCCACCAGCCGGTCGGCGCCGGGAGCGAGAACGTTGGCCAGCGAGCTTTTCCCCACCCCCGACTGCCCCACCAGCGCCGAGAGGGTCCCGTCGATCATCGGCAGAAGGCGGTCGATCCCTTCGCCGGTCCTGGCCGACACCGGGTAGACCGGTATGCCGAACGCGCCCCACGCCCGGTGGGCCTTGGCGGCCTCCTCCCCCTGCGACCGGTCGATCTTGTTGAGGACCACCACCGGCTCGATCCCGGCGTGGCGGGCGGCGACGATGAACCGGTCCACCAGCCCCTCGCGGAACGATTCGCCGCAGGCGGTGACGATGAAGAGCCGGTCGAGATTGGCCGCCACCGGCTGGCGAACGCCGCCGGAGGAGGTCCGGGCAAGCTCCGTGCGGCGGGGTTCGATGTCGACGGGGCGCCCCGCCTCGATGCGGACCCGGTCCCCCACCACCCAGACCGAACCCCGGGGGGGTTTCCACGCAACCACCAGCCCTTCGGCGGTTTCGATCCGCACCCGGACGCCGTGATGGGCGATGACCCGCCCGATCCCGTCGACCGGAAAGAGGCCGTCGTCGGTCACGCCCGGTCCAGCCGCTCTTTGAGAATGTCGTTGAGCATGGCAGGGTTCGCCTTCCCCTTGGTGGCCCGCATCACCTGCCCCACGAACCAGCCGAGGAGCTTTTCGTTCCCCCCCTTGTACTGCTCCACCTGCCCCGGATTGGCGGCGACAATCTCGTCCACCGCCTTTTCGATGGCGGAGGTGTCGGTGATCTGGACCAGCCCCTTTTTGGCGACGATGTCTTTGGGCGACCCGCCGTTGGCTTCCATCTCCTCCATCACCGTCTTGGCGATCTTGCCGGAGATGGTGTTGTCCTCGATAAGCCCGATCATCTCCGCCAGCATGGCGGGGGTCACGGGGCAGTCGGCCACCGCGATCTTCCGGTCGTTGACGATGCGAAGCACATCGCCCATCACCCAGTTGGCGGCGCCTTTGGGGTTCTTCACCGCCCCCGCCACCGTTTCGAAATAGTCGGCCACGTCGCGCGAGGCGGAAAGGACCGTGGCGTCGTAGACCGACAGGCCGTAGTGGGCCACGAACCGGTCCCGCTTGGCGTCGGGCAGCTCCGGCAGGGTGGCCCTCACCCGCTCGACCCACGCTTCGTCCACTTCAAGCGGCACCAGGTCGGGGTCGGGGAAGTAGCGGTAGTCGTGGGCCTCTTCCTTCCCCCGCATGGAGGCGGTGATTCCCTTGTCCGGGTTGAAGAGGCGGGTCTCCTGAATCACCTTTCCGCCGTCATCGAGAATCGCCTTCTGCCGCTCCACCTCGTACTCGATGGCTTTCTGGAGGTAGCGGAACGAGTTCATGTTCTTGATCTCGGCCCGGGTGCCGAATTCCTTTTGGCCGACGGGGCGAAGCGAGACGTTGGCGTCGCACCGAAGCGAGCCTTCCTCCATGTTGCAGTCGGAGACCCCGAGGTATTCGAGGATCGTCTTCAGCTTCTGGAGATACAGCTTCGCCTCCTCCGAGGAACGCAGGTCGGGTTCGGAGACGATCTCCAACAGCGGCACGCAGGCCCGGTTCAGATCGACATAGGAGGAGTCGGGCTGGCCCAGGTTCTCCCCGTGGATCAGCTTCCCGGCGTCCTCTTCCATATGAATCCGGGTGATACCGATGGTCTTCGGCGTCCCATCGACCACGATCTCCAGTTTCCCCTTTTCACAGATGGGGAGTTCGTACTGGGAGATCTGGTAGCCCTTGGGAAGGTCGGGGTAGAAGTAGTTCTTCCGGGCGAAGCGCGAACGGGGGGCGATGGACGAACCGGTGGCCAGCCCCAGCATGATGGCCCGCTCCACCACCTCCCGGTTCAGGACCGGCAGCGCGCCGGGCAGCCCGAGACAGACGGGGCAGGTGTTTTCGTTCGGGGCGGCGCCGAACGTGGTGGGGCATCCGCAAAAGATTTTCGACGCGGTCGAAAGCTGCGAATGGACCTCCAGCCCGATAACGGTCTCGTACTCCATGCTCCTCTCCATTGGGGCGGTTCGATGAACGGCCAGTATAGCATCCTCCCGTCCGGCCGATTTCGGATAGAATGGCCGGATGAGGGAAGAATCCTCCGCCGGTTACGCCGATTCGCAGGTCACCGTCCTGCTCGACCGGGCCCGCTTGAAGCACGAATGGGAGCGGGTCAAGCTCGGGTGGGGCGCCTGCGCCCTGTTCGCGGCCTGGTTCATCGGCGAATGGAGCCTGGGCCACCGGAGCGACTTTGGGGTGGCGATCCTCATGGGGGTCGGCTACCTCGGGTTTTCCGCCTATTACACCTTCTCGCTGAACCGGAACCCCCGGGCCCGGTGGCGTCTTCCGGCGTTGCTGATCGTCGATACGACGATGGTCGGCGCCGTGCTGCTGATGACCGAGCTTCCCGCCAGCCCCTTCTTTTTCCTCTATCCCCTCATCGTGACCGGCGCCCTGCTCCGGTTCGGGGAGCCGATGCTCCGCCTTTCCCTGGTGGCGTCGCTTCTCTCCTACGGCGTCGCCGTGGGCGTCTACCGGCTTATGGACATGCCCGACGGAGCGTTCATGGCGCCGCTGGAAGTGGGCAAGTTGCTGCTGCTGGTCGGCCTGCCGCTCCATGTGGCCGGGCTTTTACGCAAGATGGAGGCCCGGCGCAAGGGGTATCAGGTGATCCTTTCGGCCATCGAGGGGTATGTGCCGGGAGGGGAAGGGCTGGAGGTCAGCGTGGGGGACGACGACGAGGCGCAGGCGCTGGCGGGCCACCTGAACGCCCTGACCACCCGGGTCCGGCAGCAGCGCGACGACCTGGTGAAACTGGCCGCCGACCTGGAGCGGCTGGTGGAGGAGCGGACGGCGCAGCTCTCCGACCAGGTGGAGCAGACCAAGGCGGCCCAGAAGGGGCGCATCCAGTTCCTGAACAACCTGTCGCACGAGCTGCGGACGCCGCTGCATTCGATCATCGGTTTCTCGGAGATCCTGATCAGCCGGGGGGAGGGGGAGACCCCCCACATGGCCCGGCTGGTCCACCGCAACGGAGTGGCGTTGCTGAAACGGATCGAGGATCTGACCGACCTGACCCAACTGATGTCGGGACAGATGCGCTCCGACCCGGTGCCCACCAACGTGACCGATCTGGTGGCCAGCGCCATGGACGCCCTCCTGCCCACCTGCGAACGCAAAAGGGTGATCCTCGCCGCCGCCCCCCAGCAGAAGTTGGGGTTGCTGCGCATCGACGGGCGTCTGGCCTACCGGCTGCTGGTGGAGCTTCTGGACAACGCCGTGAAGTTCTCCCCCGAAGGGGGAACGGTGTCGGTGGAGGTCACCTACGCCGACGGGTCGCTGACCATCGTCATCGCCGACGAGGGGGAGGGGATCGCCGACGACCTGCTGCCGTGGGTTTTCGATCTGTTCCACCAGGGGGAAGGGGAGTTGAACCGGCGCCACGAAGGGTTGGGGATCGGCCTGTCGATGGTGAAGATCCTGACCGACCTGATGGGGGGACACGCCTCCATCGTCAACAACGACGGCCGGGGCGCCCGGGTGACCGTCTCCCTGCCGGTCGAACCGGTGACCGCCCCCCCCCGCTGATCCTACCGGCCGGTCACGAGGCGGCGGGGGTCTCGTCCGCCCCCGCAGGGGCCGCGCCGTCGGTTGCGGCAGGGGCGCCGTCGGCGGGGACTTCGGCCTCCGGCTCCTCGTCGTTCTCGAAGGTGATCCGCTCCACCTTCACCCCGGTCAGACCGGTGAACGGCTCCATCTTTCCCAGCTCCGCCGTCAGGTACTCCTCCAGCTTGTCCTGCACGAAGATGGTGTCTTCGTAGAACTTGTCGGAGAAGAACGACTGGACCGCCCCTTCGATGGTGGTGGCCACGAAGAAGATCCGGCTCCTCAGAGCGTCGGCCACCGGCGCCGATCCGAAGGCCAGGGAGGTCTCCACCGTCATGATCCGGATCGCCTCCCGGTCGAACTCCACCGGCAGATAGACCCCCACCGCCACCGTCGGGGAGCCTGCGGTCGGATCGCTCTCCGGGGAGGCCACCAGCAGGTCGTCTTCGGGCGCAGCGGCTTCGCCGGTCGCCTGGTCCGTCGGCGGGGCCGTCGGCTCCCCGGAGGTCTCCGGGGCGGGGGCTTCGGCGACGACCGTCGTCTCGTCGGCGCCGTTTCCGTAGAAGAACCACCACCCCCCGGCCCCGGCCGCCAGCGTCAGGACCGCCGCCCCCGCCATGACGGCGTAGGCCACCTTCGGGTTCCTTCCCCCTTTTCCCTTCGGCAGCAGGGCGCCGAGTCTCTTTTTGAGGGGGGCGAGAAGCGATTGGATCTTCTCCATGAGGGTCATCCCCCCGGCCCCGGCCGCCACCGTATCGTCCCCCTCTTCCGGCAGCTCCAAACCGTCCCGGCGCATGGCCGAAGCCATGTCCATGTCGTCCCCTCCCACCGGGGTCGGCTCCCCCCCCCCCAGCATCTCGTCGAGGCTCATCTCCCCCCCGGCGGGAACCGGGGCCGGTTCGGCTCCGCCGGCGTCGTACAGCTCGTCCCCCAGCGAGTCCCCCCCCGCCAGCAGGGCGTCCAGATCGGCTTCGTCGATCCCCCCCATGTCGTCGGCCGCCTCGTCGGTCCGGGCGGCGAACAGGGCGTCCAGATCCGATTGCGAAACCAGCTCCCCCTCTTTCTCTT
>JADGCD010000090.1 GCA_015229165.1 Nitrospinota bacterium
TGGAGCCCTTCTCCCCCCCCCGATAGATTTCACTCGTCACCGGGCGGCGCATCCGGGAGGCGAAGAGGGTGTCCGAATAGCCGGCGGCGGTCTCCCAATCGACGAGCGCCTTGTCCCACCAGGCGGGATCGCCGGTCATGGGGAAGCGGCCGACGAGGGCGTTCTTCATGGCGGGGCGGGCTTCCGGGGGGGGCGATCAGGATCGCGGCGAAGGCGGCCTGCAGGTCGGTGTCGAGGCCATATTCGGCCAGCGCGTTCTCCGGCTGACCGGCATCGACAAACAGGTCGCCCATTTCCCTATGGGTCGTGGCGACGCTCCAGCAGGCGGCCCCCTCCCCGCCGACGGCGACTTCGATGTAGTTGTGGTAGTAGAGAGGGGTCCGGCGGGGGTTGGCGAACTCTTTCATGAACCACTGGTCCCGGACCAGCGTCTCCCGGAAGGGGACCCCCCCCACGGTTCCGTAGACTTCGTTGACCTCCGGCGCGCAGTTGCGCCCCCACAGAAAGAGCCGCTCCAGCCCGTCTGGGGCGAGAATCAGCCGGGTCATCTGGATCGTCTTCTGCCGCTCGTCCCGGAGGGCGTGCTGCTCCGGGGTCAGGATCACCTGCGAGAACCGGGTCTTTTTCCATGCCACGCCGGGGCTCTGGAAGTCCCGCCGGGTCTCGACGAATTCGCGTCGGTCGGGAAAGATCACCTCGTCAGCGTCGGCGACCGGGAAATGCCCCATGGGGAAGAAGCGGGGCGCGGGGACGTTCTTGAGCCAGTAGGCGGCCTCATAGTCGCGCCAGTAGGTGTGAGGCTGCGGGGCGCCGCTGGAGATGGTGACCAGGGTGTTCCCGGGGGTCTGCCCCTTGCCGGGCGCCTCGTCGGCGAAATGGAAATCGCTCTTCACCCGCCAGAAGGGGAGCCGGTCCTGATGGCGGAAATAGAACTCCTTGGAGCCGACCTCCTTGCGGAAGGCCACCGGCTCGATGAAGTTGTTCAGGATGAACTCCTGCTCCATCCGGACCAGCGGCTTGGTCCCCCAGAGGGAGTTGTCCTGCACGGCCCAGTAGACGAGGAACAGCGCCAGCGCCGCCATGCTTCCCCACCGGAGACGGGGGGGGCGGACCATTCGCAGCAGATCCCACAACCCCATGGAGGCCGCAAGGCAGAGGAGGGGCTGCACATGGAGAAACTGGTAGGAGGCGGCGTTCGGCTTGACCCCCTTCCCCACCAGAAAGACAACCAGGGGCGCCAGCCAGATGAAAATATGCCGTTTGCGGAACCGCCATCCGGCCCAGACCAGCCCCGCCAGCGCCACCGGCAACGGCAGGGGAAGGAAAATCCCCTCGAACATCCAGACGTGACGCCAGAAGCCGTCATAGAGCGCCTGCAGATGGACCATGAAACCGGGGTTGTGCTCCTCGAGGGGGATGATGCCGTTGGGGGTGGCCACCCACCGGGCCAGCTTGTACATCCGCTCCATCTGCGTCACCGGATCGCCCCAGAGGGAGGGGGTGGCGGCGTAGAGGGCCACGGCGAAGGCGGCCACCGAAGCGAGCAACAGGGGGGAGCGTCGGAGCAGGTCGAGCGGCCCGTTGCGTAGCTGGAGCCAGATCGCCCCCACCACGAGGAACGAGAGGAGCGCGTTGTACTTGCACGCGAAGGCGATCGCCAGCGTGACCCCGGCGGCGACGTACCAGCGGAGCCGCTCGTCGGTCAGGTTCCGGGCGGCCAGCCAAACGGCGAGAATCGCAAAGAAGGACATCGGCAGGTCGTTGCCGACATACTTGGCCATCTGGGTGGGGACGAAGGTGGTGGCCAGCAGGAACGCCGCCAGCAGCCCCGCCTCCCGCTGGCCGACCCGACGGGCGATGTCGTAGACCAGCCCGATAACCCCCAGCCCGTAAAGGACGTTCAGCAGCCGGGCGGTCAGAATCACCTGCTGACGGTCGCTCAGGGCCGACGGGACCGGAATGTTGACAGCCTCCGCCAGCCCAAACCAGAGCCGGGCGGCCCACTCGACGAAATGCATGCCGAAATAGGGATAGCCGCTGAAGATCCGGTAGACGCCGTCGATATACAGGGTGGCGACGTCGATGTGGGTCGGGGAGTCGCGGTGGTCGAGGTACCAGGCGATCCCGGTCCCCGCGTTCCAGTAGCGCAACCACGCGGCGAGCAGGAACGTGACCAGCAACAGGAGTCCCACGCCGAGCCGTGCGGCCTGCTCCCGGTCGATCCCGGCCAGACGGCGGCTCACATACGGCGGCAGGAGCCACGCCGCCAGCAGCAGGGCCAGAACGGTCACAAGGGGTTGCCCCGCTCCGGCGGTGCGGATGACCAGCGGAATGTCCCACACAAAGGGGCCGAACCCGGCGTACCAGAGAATCATCGGAAGCTGGAGCCACGCGACGATCTCGAAGAAGAGCCCCCCCTTCGACCAGGGCGCCGGGGCGTAACGCAACCCGACCGCCAGCAGAGTGGCGACGACAAAGAGGACAAGGGTGTTGCGCAGGTCGTCGAGCCGGATGACGAAAGAAAGGTCGAGGAGATACTCCCCGACGACCAGATACCAGAGGAGCGAGAGGCCGTACAAAAGCGCCCCCCCCAGCAGGAGGCGTCGCAACAAGGGGCTGTTATGCGTCATGGAGGGTCGAACGTCCGGTCAGGACCACTTGACCCGGGGCATCACTTTGGACGGGTCGATCCGGTCCTTGTAGCGCAACACGTTTTCCAGCATCCCGGCCACGACGTCATCAGTCATCGGGTGGGGTTTGAGCCCCAGCTCGATGAGGCCGGAGCATTTGGCGTTGTAGTAGTGCTCCTCCATCTCCTTGCGGGGATTCTCGATCGACTTCACGGCGACGTTCAATCCCATCCGGTCGCCGACGGTTTTCACCTTCTCGGCGATCTGGTTGACGGTGAACTGCTCCACGATCTGGTTGAGGATGCGAAGCTCCCCCTTCTTGACCGGGCTCGTCATGGCCAACTCCACGCACTGGAGGGTGTCAAGCAGGTTCAGGTAGCCCCGCGTCTGCCCCCCCTTGCCGTAGACGGTCAGCGGAATCCCGGCCACCGCCTGCGTCACGAAGCGGTTGACCACCGTGCCGAAGATGTCGTCGTAATGAAAGTTCGGAACGAGCCGCTCGTCCATGTCGGCTTCCGGGGTGGAAAGGCCGTAGACCGGCCCCTGCATCAGGTCGGTGACCCGGATGCCGTAGGTACGGACATAGAACCAGAGCAGATCGGTGTCCAGCACCTTGGTGGTGTGGTAGAGCGACCCGGCCTGCCGGGGGTAGAGGAACTTCTGGCTGCGGCCGTTGTGGGTGACGTCGAGCCACCCCTCTTCGATGTCGATGTTGGGGGTGCCGTATTCCCCCATGGTCCCCAGCTTGACGATGTGGCAGTCGGGCGCCTGTTCGATGACGGCGAAGATGACGTTGAAGGTGACGTTGAGGTTGTTGTTCAGCGTCAGGCGGGCCTCGTCGAACCCTTTCATCGAGTAGGGGGCCGACGGCTGTTCGGCGTAGTGGACGACGCACTCCGGCTTTGTCCGGGCGAAGAGGGCCGACAACACCCGGTAGTCGGCGGCGTCGCCGATGACGACGTCGATTTTCTTCCCAGTGGCGGCTTCGAAAATCTTCGCCCGGTCGATCAGGTTCGGGTTGGGGGTCAGCGCCTCGGAGCAGGTCTCCTGCGCGATGTTGCGCCGCAGGTAGTTGTCCATGACGGTGACGTCGTGCCCCTTTGCGGCCATCGACATGGCGGTGGGCCAGCCCAGATACCCGTCGCCCCCCAGTATCAGAACGCGCATCTTACTCCCCCGTTTCCAGCAGCCGGTTGGCGATGAGATAGTCTTTCAGGGCGGCCTTGGTCATGGCCGCTTCGTTGGACGAATTGTAGGCGTTGGTCACCCCCGGCGCCCCGTGGGGCTCGGGGTAGGTGTAGTCGATGTTCTCGTAGACCGACTTGAAGGCCGGCAACACCGAGAAATAACGGTCGAGCTCGATGGTGCGGCGGGTCTCCTCGTCGTTCATCAGCTCTTCGTACAGCTTCTCCCCGGCCTTGGGGCCGATGATCTCGATGGGGACGTTCCCGTTCGGCGCCAGCGTCTCCACCATCACTTCGGCCAGATCGCGGATTTTCACCACCGGCATCTTGGTGACGAAGACCTCTCCCCCCCGCGCCAGAAAGACCGAGTCGATGACGAGCCGGACCGCTTCCCCCAAGGTCATGATGAAGCGGGTCATCTCCGGGTGGGTCAGCGTCACCGGCTTGCCCGCCTCGATCTGCTTGCGGAACAGCGGAATCACCGACCCCCGGGAGCCGAGGACGTTGCCGAACCGGGTGGAGGCGAACAGCGGCCCCCCCTTGCGACTGAGCGAATGGGCGGCGGTCATGAGCCGCTCCCCCATCAGCTTGCTGGTTCCCATGACGTTGGTCGGGTTCACCGCCTTGTCGGACGAGGTGAAGAGGACCCGCCCCACCCGGTTTTTCTGGGCTGCGTCGATGACGTTCTGGACGCCGAGGATGTTGGTCTGGATGGCGTCGCGGGGCGACTGCTCGCAAAGGATGACGTGTTTGAGGGCGGCGGAGTGGAGGACCACGTCGATCCCGTCCATCTTGCGCATCAGCTTTTCCGGGTCGCGGATGTCCCCCAGATAGAGCCGGACCGAGGGGTTCCCCCGGAAGGTCTCGGTCAGGAAGAAGATCTCCGACTCGTTGTTGTCGATGCCGATGATCTCGTCGAGACCGAGGGTGGATAGCTGCATCAGCAGCTCCTTGCCCACGGTGCCGCAGACGCCGGTGATAAGGGCCCGCTTCCCCCGCCAGGAGTCGGCGGCCCGATGCTGTTGGTTCACTGGTTCAACCTGAAAAGCCGGATGTTTTGGGATTAAACCGGTCAATCATACCATGAACCCCCGGCAAGAGATTCAGTCGTGGAGACCGACTCCCTTTGCCCGCAGATCGCTTTTCACCATCCGCCGGACCAGCTCGTCAAAGCCGACGGTCGGCGTCCAGCCGAGTTCGCTCCGGGCGCGGGTGGCGTCCCCCACGAGGGTGTCGACCTCGGCGGGGCGAAAATGCCGGGGATCGACGTTCACCCGCAGGGCGCCGGTGGCCGGATCGACCCCCACCTCGTCCCTCCCCTTCCCCTGCCAGACCAGCCCGACCCCCGCTGCGGCGAAGGCGGCCTCCACGAACTGGCGGACGCTGCGTTGTTCCCCGGTGGCCAGGACATAGTCGGTCGGCTCGTCCCGCTGGAGCATCAGCCACATCCCCCGGACGTAGTCGAGGGCGTGGCCCCAGTCCCGTTTCGCGTCGAGATTCCCCAGCGACAGGACCACCGGCTCCCCGGCGGCGATCCGGGCCAGGGTCAGGGTGATCTTGCGGGTGACAAAGTTCTCCCCCCGCCGCTCCGACTCGTGGTTGAAGAGGATGCCGGAGCAGGCGAAGAGGCCATACGCCTCCCGGTAGTTGACGGTGATCCAGTGGGCGTAGAGCTTTGCGGCGCCGTAGGGGCTCTGCGGATTGAACGGGGTCGTCTCCCGCTGGGGGCTCTCGGCCACCTTGCCGAACATCTCCGACGTGCTGGCCTGATAGAACCGGATCGCCTTCCGGTCGGCCACGGAGCGGATCGCCTCCAGCAGCCGCAACGGGCCGACGGCGTCGGTCTGGGCCGTATGCTCCGGCGTCTCGAAGCTGACCGCCACATGGCTCTGGGCGGCCAGGTTGTATATTTCGTCGGGGAGGATCTTCGTGACCATCGCCGCGACGTTGGATGCGTCGGTGACGTCGCCGTAGTGGAGAAAGAGGCGTCCCGCGTTGGCCGGATCGTCCGTCAGCGGCTCGATCCGGGAGCGGTTGAAGAGGGAGGCCCGGCGAACCATGCCGTGAACCTCGTACCCCTTCTCCAGCAGCAGCTCCGCGAGGTAGGAGCCGTCCTGCCCGGTGATCCCGGTGATCAGCGCCCGCTTCGGCGTCGGTGGCATCTGGTTGGTCCGCCGGAGAATGGTTCGTGTTGACGGCTACTCTACCATGATCGGCGCCCCCCGGAAGGATCGGCTACAATCGTGGGTGGCCCCCGAACATCCCCCGAAAACATGACAACGACCCGAGAGCGTTTGGCCCTGTTCCTCCCCCTCCTCGCGGCAATGGGGGCGACGGCGGCTTTGCGGCTCCACTTCGCCGGGAGTCTCTTCCCCAAGGGGGACGCCCTGACGCTGGCCCTCATGGCCGATGACATCGCCCGTGGGGCCGCCTTCCCCCTTCTCTATTACGGCCAGAACTACATGGGGTCCATCGAGGCGTGGCTGACCGCCCCGTTGTTCCTCCTGTTCGGGCCAAGCTGGTGGGGGGTCGCGTTCGCCCCGGTGGCGATGACAGTCGTGGGGGTGATTCCGGTCTGGCTTGCCGCCGAGACGATGGCCGGACGGCGGGCGGGCTGGTACGCGGTGGCGCTCTGGACCGTGGGGCTGACCTTCGGCGCCCTCTTCTACCAGATCACGCCGCGCGGCTGCTACCCGGAGATTCTGGCGGGGGAAGCCCTTCTCTTCTGGCATATGGCCCGGACACGGCGGGGAGACCCGGTGGGAGTCGGCGGGTCGCTGGCGGTCGGCCTCGCGGCGGGGCTCCTCCTCTGGACGACGCTGCTGGCGCTACCGGTTCTGGCGGTGTTGGGCGCCGTGACACTTCTGGAGGGGCGGGAACTTTTTTCGAAGCGGACAGGCGCGCTGGTGGCCGGAGGGCTGCCGGGGCTGGCCCTCTTCCTCGTCATCGCCGCGTCGCTGGCGGGGGACGACACCGCCCGGGCAACGCTGGAAGGACTCGGCGACCGGGCCGCCGGATTTCTGACCACCTACCGGGATCTGTTCATCCCCGGCCCCCGGGCGAACGCGCCGGGATGGATGGTCGGCCTCGGCTGGCTCGCGCTGGCCCTGACGACGACCGCCTTCCTCGCCGAGACGGCCCGCGCCCTGTGGCTGCTGGTCCGCCCTGCGCCGGGGGAGAAACGGGGGGGGGCGTCGGCGCCGATGGTCGTCACGGCATACCTCTTCATCGTTCTCTACCTGCTCAATGCCAAGTCGGCCGACGGGGCCGAGCGACACATCCTCCCGTTGCTGACCCCCTTGACCCTCGGGCTGGCGATGGCTCTCGCCCGGTTCATCCCCCTTCCGCTGGCCGTCGCGGCGCTCCTGCTGGTGGCCGGGGGGAGTCTGACGAAATCGGCCATCCTCTTCAGTCTGATCGGGGAAGCCTCCGTCACCGCGCGGGAACGGATGGAGGCGCTGGAGGAGGGGTTGCGTTCCCGGGGGATCACCGCCGTCACCGGCCTCGACTACGACCTCGCCCTCCGGATGAACTGGGACGGACGGACCGGAAACGGCCCGTGGCAGGCGATGACCCGGGAGGGGGCCCGCAGCCTGAGCGACCTGTTGGCCGCCGACCGGGCGCAGGGAGGGACGATGGCCTTCTTCCGAACCACGCCGGAAGAGGTGGCGGTCCAGTACCGGGCCTGCTGTGGCGATGATTTCGAGATTTTCCGGATCGCCGAGATTCTCTTCCTGAAACCGGGACGGCTCCCGAACCGGGACGCCCGCTCCATCCCCCCGTCGGAGTGGATCATCGACGCCGACCTCGCCCCGATGGCCGACCGGGTCTTCTCGACCATCCGCTCGTCCGGCGACGGCTTCACCCTCCGGTTCGCCCGTCCGGTGAAGCTGGCGAAAGTTCGGGCGATCTTCGGCGAACGGCTGCCGCGGCGGCTCGGCCTCTCGGTGGAACGGGGGAGCGGCATCTGGCAGGAGAGCGTCCCCCCGAAGCCCGCCTCTCTCATCTACCCGTCGGGCGGCAAGCTCTTCCGCCGCTCCGGCTACCGGGTGGAGCGGGAGTTCGAGGAGTGGATCGTCGAGCCGCCGGTCGTGACCACCGCGCTCCGTTTCGACACCGAGGGAGAGATGCCCCCCTTCGACCTCCACGAGCTGTT
>JADGCD010000091.1 GCA_015229165.1 Nitrospinota bacterium
CGGCGCCCATCCGGTCGGCGATCCGCTCCAGCATCGATTCGAGCCGGACCAGGTTTTTCTCCGCCTTGCGGACTAGCTTGTTCTCTTCGGTCAGCCGCTTGATCCGCGACTCCATGTCCCAGAAGAGGACGTTAAGCTTGCCCGCCTCCTCGTTGGCCCGCTCCACGATGACCCGCTGGAGGGAGAGCCCCTTGATCTTGGAGTTGATGTGCTCCACCAGCCGGTTGACCGCGTCCAGATCCTTCTTGCGACGGTCGACCTCTTCGGCCAACTCCGCCGCCTTGCGGCTGGTCTCGGTGATCTCCTGTTCGGCGGCGCGGGTCTCGTCCAGGCGTCCCTTGAGGGCGCCGGAGACGGTGTCGAGCGATTCGATCCGCTCGCCGATGTCCTTGAACAGGGAGGCGCGCCGGTCGATCTCTTCCTTGTTGCGTTCGAGGTAATTCACAAGGTCGGAGAGGACCTTGCGCTCGCGCCGGGCGTCGGCGACGGTATCGGCAAGGGTGTGACCCGTCCCTTCGGACGTGGTGGGGTGGGCATCCTGATCGCGCTCGTCTGCCATCCTGAAACTCTCCGGTGCGGGGTGCATAGATAGAACGTCGTCAACTGCCCATTATAGGATGTGGCGCATCGGGGCGCAAACGCTCTTTGCGCGACGTGCGGCGATGGATGGTCACCTCTTGCCTGTCTGTCGCCCCATTTCGGCGCGAACGGTCAGACTTTATGCGGGAGAGGGGGCTTTCAGTCCGGCGATACAAGTAACATAGATTGACGTTTCGCCCAATAGGAGCATGGAGGATGAAATATTTTTGTTGAACCGGGCGCGTATCTCTGGTAAAAAAAGCCCATCTTTCAGAGTCGACCGGATTATCGAAGACCGACATTCACACTTGAGGAGAACCGTTCATGGCCGCTAAGAAAGCAATGACCAAGGCGCAGATCGCCGACCATCTCGCCACCCACGCCGGGGTGACCAAGAAATTGGCCGCCGGGATGCTGGACGAACTGGCCTCGCTGGCCTACAAGGAAGCCAAGATCGGCTTCACCGTCCCCGGCATCGGCAAGCTGGTCCTCCAGCAGCGCAAAGCCCGCAAAGGGCGCAACCCCCAGACTGGCGAAGTGATCAAGATCCCCGCCAAGAAGGTGGTCAAGTTCCGCGTGGCCAAAGCCTGCAAGGACGCCGTCCTGCCGCCTGCCGCCCCCAAGAAATAACGGACCACAATCCGGTTCGACCCCGCCCGGCGCGCAAGCGTCGGGCGTTTTTTTGCTCGCGTCGCCCGGTCAATCTCTGGGTACTCTTTTTTGTCTGAATCGGTGGTCTTTTTTTAACGAGCGTTATTTCCGTCTTCTGGCTTCCGCTCTGGCATCGTCCGATCCGCCCCTTTGCGCATAACCAATGTTTGCCCGTTGCGAGGTGCCGGGCGAACACATACATTCGCGCAATGGCGGGGCAAAAATCTGGGCTGCGCAACGCGAAAAACGGGAGAAGATCATGAACGTATGTCATTGCGGCTCTCACTTCGAATCCGCCGGGCAAAGCGCCTTGTCTGCGTATACCGCAGATATTCCCTCCGCCGGCTGTCCCTTGGAAAGGGGGGCGGCCGAAGAGCTTCATTACTGCCATTCGGTGATCAACACCATCGACGAGCATGTCTACAGCTTCCGGTTTTGCGGCGACCAGGTGGCGTCGGTCTTCCACAATCCCCAGTGCGAGACGATCTCCGGCTACACGCCGCAGGAGCATTACGCCCGCCCCGGCCTGTGGTACGACATGGTTCACGAGGAGGACCGGGAGCGGGTGATGCGCCACTTCGAGAATCTGGAGGGGGCGGTCCCGATCGAACACCGGATCGTGAGGAAAGACGGCTCCGTCCGGTGGGTCAGCAACTCCTGCGTCGCCACCCGCGACCGGCGGGGAAAGGTCGTCCGGCTCGACGGGTTCCTGATCGACATCTCCGAGCGCAAGGTGATGGAGGAGGCGCTGCGAAAGGCCAAGGAGGAGGCCGAAGCGGCGACCCTGCTCAAGGACCGGTTCGTCTCGCTGGTGGCCCACGACCTGCGCTCCCCTTTTGCGGCGATCCTCGGCCTGCTGGAGCTGTTGGAAGACGACACCCATGCGCCCCTTTCGGCGCGCCATAAGGAAATCCTGGGGACGGTCATCGTCAGTTGCAGAAACATGGTCGAGATGATCAACGACCTGCTGAACATCACCCGCATCCGGACCGGTCGGCTGACCCCCCGTCTCCGTTTCGTCTCCGCCAGGGCGGTGGTCGATACGGCGGTCCAGAGCATGGCCGGACGCGCGCAGATGAAGGGGGTTCGGCTGGAATCCGACGTTCCCCGAAACCTGATGGTGCGCGCCGACCAGACGCTGATGGTCGAAGTGCTGATGAACCTTGTGGCGAACGCCGTGAAGTTCTCCCATCCGGGACAGACGGTGTCGGTGCGGGCCGTTGCGGGCGATCCGGTCGCCTTCTCGGTGGCGGATCGCGGGGTGGGGGTTCCCCCCGAGTTCGCCAACGATCTTTTCTCGGCCGAAGTCCGCACCTCCATGGCGGGGACGCAGGAGGAGGAGGGGACCGGGCTTGGGCTCCCCTACTGTTTCGACATCATGAAGGCCCACGGCGGTTCTCTCTCGTTCGTCAGCGAACCGGGGGAGGGGAGCGTCTTCACCGCCGCCCTCCCGCTTGTCCGGCCCCAGGCGCTGGTGGCGGACGACGATGAGGTGGTCCAGCTCCAGCTTCGCACGCTGCTGGAAGAGCAGGGATATGTAGTGCGGATCGCCGCCGACGGGGAGGAGGCGCTTCGCTTGGCCGCCGCTTCCGTTCCCCACCTGCTTCTCACCGATCTGGAAATGGCGGGGATGGACGGCTACGAGCTGATCCGCCGCTTCCGCTCCGACCCTGCGCTGGCGTCCATTCCTGTCGCGGTGCTGACGGTCATGGAGAAGGACGCGCAACGTCTCGCAGAGCTGGAGATCAACGATTTCATCGCCAAGCCGATCAACCCGGCGGAGTTCGTCCCCCGCATCCGGCGGTTCCTCCGATAAAGGGCCGGGCTCTTGTTTGCGACGGTACGGGAGGGAATCTTTGGTTACGCGCTTTTGTCCGAATCGTGAGTCGTTTTCCCAAGGACCGTTCTTTCCGCTCCATGGCGTCAAAACGGACGACGTTCGTTCTGCCCCGTGTCGCGTAGCCAAAGTTTGCCCGTTGTTCTTTATGGTTCGCAGGCTTAAATTCAGCCCATGGCGGCGGGGTGGTGAGCCCTGAAGTAAAGGAGCGCGTATGGGGGAGGTCGATTACGTTTCGGGCGGGGGGAGGACCGGCGTGATCGTGCCGTTCCCCGGCAAGAGGGACAAACCACGGGGGGACGAGTCGCTCTACCGGTCGCTGGTCCACTCCATCAACGAGCATATCTACAGCGTCCGCCTTCGGGGAGGGGTGGTGGAGGCTCTCTTTCACAACCCGCAGTGCGAGACCCTGTCGGGCTATGCGCCGCAGGAGCATTACGCCCGCCCCGAACTCTGGTGCGAGATGATCCACGAGGATGACCGGGAGCGGGTCATCGCCTACTTCTCCGTGTTGGGAAATGAGGGGGAAAAGGGGCTCATCGAACACCGGATCGTCCGCAAGGACGGAAGCGTCCGGTGGGTGGCGAACTCCTGCGTGGTGAACCGGGAAGGAGAGGGGGTGGTCCGGCTCGACGGGTTCCTGTTGGACATCACCGAGCGCAAGCGGATCGAGGACGAACTGGTGCGCGCCCGGGAGCGGGCGGAAGCAGCCACGCGGCTCAAGGACAACTTCGTCGCCATGGTGGCCCACGATCTGCGCTCTCCCTTCGCCGGGATCATCGGCCTGCTGCAACTGGTGGTCGGCGACCGGAAAACTCCCCCCCATCCCCGTCATGTCGAGTTGCTCAACCGGGTGCTGGCCAGCAGCCAGAACCAACTGGACATGATCAACGAACTGCTGAACATTACCCGGCTCAAGACCGGCAAGCTGACCCCGCAACGGCGTTTCATCCCGGCGCGGCTGGTGGTGGAGACGGTTCTCCAGAACCAGATGTGCCAGGCGGAGGGGAAGGGAATCCGGCTGGAGAGCGATCTGCCCGGGTCGTTCTCCCTCTACGCCGACCAGGCGCTGATCGGCGAGGTGCTGAACAACCTGGTCTGCAACGCCATCAAGTTCACCCCGGCTGGGGGCGCCATCTTCGTCACCGCCTACGATACCGATCCCGTCACGATTACGGTGATCGACCAGGGGGTAGGGGTGCCGACCCAGTTCGCCGAGCATCTGCTTCGCCATGACGTGAAGACGACCTGTCCCGGCACTCTGGGGGAGACCGGGACCGGGTTGGGCCTCCCCTATTGCGCCGACATCATGAAGGCCCACGACGGCGCCCTCACGTTCACGTCGTCGCCGGGGAAGGGGAGCGCCTTCACCCTCTCCCTGCCGAAAGTCCGGCCGGAGGCGCTGGTGGTGGACGACGACGAACTGGTGCTGGACAGCATCTGCCATCTGCTGGAGCGGCAGGGGTATGCGATCCGGCGGGCGCAGGACGGTGACGCCGCCATCCGGCTCGTTGACGAACGGCTCCCCCATCTGCTGATCACCGATCTGGTGATGGGAGGGATGGACGGCTACGGCCTGATCCGGTATCTGCGCTCGGCGCAGCCCTTGGCCTCGATACCGGTGATGGTGCTGACCTGCCTGACGCATCGTGATCAGGCGCTGTTCGACCTGGGGGTGGACGATTTCATCACCAAACCGTTCGACCCGGGCGAACTGGTGTCGCGGGTACGCCGGTTCCTGGGGTGATGGATGATCGCGCCAGCGATCAGGAATGGAGCGTCGCCGCCACGCGCAGGGGGACGGGGAGAGGTTGCGGGGAAGCGGTCTTGACCGGTTCGTGACCTGCGCGGCGAAGACGCGCTATAGAGTGAGGGTGAGGAAGGGAACGGGCCTTCGCCCGTCAGTTGAGGCGGAGGTTTTTGGCGATCCGGTTGATCTCTTCCTCGAACCGGTCCCGGTTCAGGTCGGCGTGGCGCAGGATCTCCTCCCGCAGGCTCTCGAAGAAGCGTCCCTTCTCCACGTTGATCGACTGGTCGAGATCGGCTTTTTTCTTCATGATGTCGGAGATCATCGCCTGCCGTCGGCGGTACTCCTCGGCCTTCAGCTCGACCTCCATAATCTCGTTGCGCTTGCGCCGCTCCACGATCAGCTCGTTCTCGATCATCTGGAGCCGCTGGCGACGCTGGCTGTCGAGACCTTCCTCGATGGCCGCCTCCCGGGCGAGACGATCCTGCTCCAGCTTGCGTTGCATCGCGTCGCGCAGGGCGTCCACCTCGGCCTGAGCCGCCTCCTGCAGCTTCTCGGCGATCCGGTTCCGCTTCAGGTCCAGCTCCGCCTGGATGCGCCGCTCGGCGCGGCTGCGCTCGATCTGCGCCTCTTCCGTGGCGCGGCGGCGTATCTTCTCGATCTCTTCGGCCATCTCCCGTTCGAGCTTGGCCCGCTTCTGCGCCCGCTCCGCGTCGATCTGGGCGCCCAATTCCTCGCGCATCTCGATTCGCAACCGGTCGGTTTCGTAGGAGACCCATTCCTCCTGCTTGGCCCAGAGCCGCTGGCGGCGCCGGTCGAGAGTCTCGGCGACGCTTTTCTCGGACGACTCCATCTCCCGGGAGAGGGCGTCCATCCGGGCGGTCTTCTCGTCGGCCAGGGTGATGGCCAGCTCCTTGCGGCGGGTCTCCCGCTCCCGGTTCAGCTCCTCCTCCATCTCGGCGAGGCGCCGCTCCCGCTCGGCGGCCATGTCGGCCACCAACTGGCGGGCCGCCTCTTCCTTCCCGGCGGACAGCTCGCTGGCGAGCAGTTCCTTGAGGCGGCGCTGCTCGGCGGAGAGTTCCTTCTTGAGCCCTAAGACCAGTTCCTCCTTGCGGGCCGACAGGGCTGCGGAGAGGCGGTTCATCGAGTCCTGGTAGCGGCGGTTGCGCTCTTCCTCGATCCGCTCCAGCCCCAGCCGACGGGCGGTTTCGATCTTCTCGGCCAAGGCGTCCTTCTGGACGGCCAGCTCCTCCTCCAGCCGGGCCCGGATCAGGGCGACGCGCCGCTCCCGTTCCTCCTTCTCCCACCGTTTGATCTTCTCGATGTGGCGCTGGCGGATCGCTTCGATTTCGATTTTGAGGTCGTCGAAGGCGGCGGCGCGCCGGTCTTCGATGGTGTTGCGCAGCTCCATCTCCATCCGCAGCAGCCGGGGGCGCATCTGTGCCTTCAACTCCGCCTGGATCTCGCGCCGCTCCACGTCGAGCTGGGAGACCAGGCGACGGCGGGCCTCCAGCTCTTCGGCGGAGAGTTTTTCGGCCATTCGCTGGCGGCTCTTGAGGGCCTCGGCCCGGACCTCGCTCTCCATGACCTTGAGGCGACGGCTCCGTTCGTCCCCGATCTCCGCATCGACGGCGGCCAGTCGTCCGGCCTTGACCTGGGCGATTTCCCGGTTGAGCAGTTCGACCCCCTCGCGCCGGGCGCCGGCCACCTCGTTGGTCATGGCGTCGATCAGGACGTGGCGGCGCCGTTCCATGTCGGCCGCCAGCTCCGAGAGACGCCGCTCCCGTTCGGCGTCCATGGCGGAGAGGAGCCCGCTCTCCCGCTCCCGCCGGAGGGCGGAGAGAGAATTGTCCAGCTCGTGGCGCCGTTGCCGCTCTTCGGCGGCCAGCCGGTCGTTCAGCTCCGCCCCGAGGCGCCGCTCGACCTCCTCGGCCTGACGGGTGATGATTTCGAGCCGCCGGTTCTTTTCGTCCAGCAGCTCCTTTTCGAGAGCGATGATCCGCTCTTCGCGGGTCATGTCGAGGCGGCGGCGTCCCCGTTCCTCGTGCCGGGCCAGCGCCTCGTTGATCTCGTCCCGCTTGCGGCGGATCTCCTCCACCAGCTCGGTCCGGATCTCCTGCCGCCGCCGTTCGCGCCACGCCTCCACCTGTTCGTCGACCACGCCGATCCGGCGCCGCCGCTCCTCCTCCATCCCGGCGACGATCTCGTCGGTCTTGCGCTGGCGGAAGGCGGTCAGCTCGTTGGTGAGGCGGTTGGCCATCCGCTGGTACTCGAGGTCGTACTTCGCCTTGAGCAGCGCTTCCCGCTCCCGGTCCTTGCGGGTGTACTCCTCGTCGAAGTAGGAGGAGGTGAGCATGATGTCCCGGAACGATTCGGCGATGAGGCCGTCCCGGATCATGAGGGCCTCCTCCTCCGCCTTGCGCCGGATTTCGTCGCGGCGCCGCTCCACCTCGGCCCCGGCCTGGGACATCTCCCGTTCCTGGTACCGCTCCACCTCCTCGGCGATGGAGGCGATCTTTTTCTCGCGGTTCTCTTCCAGCTCCCGCCAGACCAGCTCCCGGATATGCTCCACGTCGCGGCCGTACTTGACCTTCAGCTCCGCGATCCGCTTGGACTCGAAGGCGGTGAGGGTCCGCTCCAGATCCTCCCGCCGCAGACGCTCGGCCTCGCCGATCTGGGCCAGGCTTTCTTCCTTGAGCTGGACCAGCTCCCGCTCGAACTCGGCCTGCCGCTCCTCGCGGTAGTGGTCGATCTCCCGTTCGATCTGCTCCAACCGACGGCGCCGGATCGCCTCCTGTTCGGCGTCGATGCGGGCTTCGATCTCCCGGGCCCCCTCCACGCGCCGTCGCTCCAACTCTTCGGCGTGGCGGGCGCGGGTCTCTTCCAGTTCACGGTCCAGTTCCCGGCGGAAGTCGTCGCGGCGGTGATGGCCCTCCTCCACCAGCGTCACTTCGAGCAGGGCGCGCCGTTCGTCGGCGTGCGCCGCAAGCTCACGCTCCAGCCCTAGACGACGTTTTTCCATTTCGGCTTCGAGCCGCCGCCCCCGCTCTTCCCGTTCGCGGCGGGCTTCCTCTTCCATGCGCCGGTCGAAGAGGGAGCGGCGTTCGACGGTCAGGGCGGCGATCCGCTTCTCCTCCTGACGCAGCCGTT
>JADGCD010000092.1:0-1913 GCA_015229165.1 Nitrospinota bacterium
AGCTGTTCAACAGAAACACCTACATCATCCTTGCGGTCGATGCGGGGCTTCTCTATTTCTCGTATTGGCTCGCCTACTGGCTCCGGTTCGAGAAGTTTGACGGGGTGATGGCCTCATTCTTTTACACCTCCGTCGGGCCGGTGGTCGCCGTCAAACTGGCGGTCTTCATCCTTTTCGGCCTCCATGCCGGGATGTGGCGTTATACCGGGGGGGATAAAGAGCTGGCGACGGTTCGCGGCGGAGAGAATCGCCCCCACGTTCTTCCCGAAGGTGGGGGAGCCGACCCGGACATCGACGCAGACGTCGTAGACCTCCCCTTCCAGCGCACTGACCAGTTTCCCTTGGGGGTGGCGCCACTGGAAATGGAGCCCCCGCAAGACTCCTCGCGCCGAGCGGGAGAGGTTGTCCTGCACGAAGGAATGGTCGATTCCGGCGGCGCGATACCGCTTCTCGCTGAAGCTCTCCATGAAGAAGCCCCGGGCGTCGCCGTAGACGTCGGGCTCGACGATGACGACACCGTCGATGGCGGTGGGGATGACCTTCACGCTCGAAAGCCCCCCTTGATGAGCGACAATAGATATTCGCCGTAGCCGCTCTTGACCAGGGGCGCCGCCAATCGTTTGAGGTCTTCGGCGGTGATGAACCCCTTCATGTAAGCGATCTCCTCCGGGCAGGCGACCTTGAGCCCCTGTCGCTTCTCGATGGTCTCGATGAAGTTGGCCGCCTCCAGCAACGCTTCGTGGGAGCCGGTGTCGAGCCAGGCGAAGCCCCGGTGCATTTTCTCCACCCGAAGCGAACCGGCGTCCAGATAGGCCCGGTTGACATCGGTGATTTCCAGCTCCCCCCGGGCCGACGGTTGGAGGGAGGCGGCGATGTCGACCACCCGGTTGTCGTAGAAATAGAGTCCGGTGACGGCGTAGTTCGACTTCGGCGCGACCGGTTTTTCCTCGATGGAGACCACCTGCCCTCCGGCGTCGAATTCGACCACCCCGTACTGCTGGGGTTCGCGCACCCAGTAGCCGAAGACGGTGGCCCCTTCATCCCGGGCGGCGGTCGCCTCCAGCATCGGGCGCAGTCCGTGGCCGTAAAAGATATTGTCGCCGAGGATCAGGCAGACCCCGTCATCGCCGATAAAGTCCCGCCCGATAATGAACGCCTCCGCCAGCCCGTTGGGAGAAGGTTGCGCCGCGTAGGCCAGCGTGAGGCCGAAGTCGGCGCCGTCCCCCAGAAGGGTCTTGAAGAGGGGCTGGTCGGCGGGGGTGGTGATGATGAGGATCTCCCGGATCCCGGCCAGCATCAGCGTGGTCAGGGGGTAGTAGATCATCGGCTTGTCGTAGACCGGCATCAACTGCTTGCTGACCACCTTCGTCAGCGGATAGAGCCGCGTTCCCGAGCCCCCCGCCAGAATGATCCCCTTGGTGATCATGCCGTCTCCTTTCCGAGTCCAAGCCGCTCTCCCCGGTAGGCGCCGGAGAGAATCCGCTCCCCCCACGCCGGGTTGGCAAGATACCAGTCGACGGTGGCGGCCAGCCCGGTCGTAAAGGTCATGGCCGGACGCCATCCAAGCTCGGCCCGGATTTTCGTGGCGTCGATGGCGTAGCGCCGGTCGTGCCCCGGGCGGTCGGCCACGAAGGTGATGAGCCGGTCGTGAGGGGCGCCGCCGGGACGCCGTTGGTCCAGCAGGGCGCAGACCGCTTTCACCACGTCAAGGTTGGTCATCTCGCTGTTCCCGCCGACGGTGTAGACCTCGCCGGGGCGTCCCCGCTCCAGGGCGGCGTCGATGGCGCGGCAATGGTCGTCCACATAAAGCCAGTCGCGCACCTGCCCCCCGTCGCCGTAGACCGGCAGCGGCGCCCCGGCCAGCCCCTTGGCGATCAGCAGCGGGATCAGCTTCTCGGGGAACTGGCGCGGGC
>JADGCD010000092.1:1927-7962 GCA_015229165.1 Nitrospinota bacterium
TGGAGCAGTTGGTGGTGACCACCGGCAGGCCGTAGGTATGGAAATAGGCCCGGGCCAGATGGTCGGAGCCTGCCTTGCTGGCGGAGTAGGGGGAGTTGGGGGCATACGGCGTGTGTTCGTTGAAGTAACCCTCGCTTCCGAGGGATCCGAAGACCTCGTCGGTGGAGACGTGCAGGAACCGGAACGAGGCGCGCCGCCCGCCATCAAGGGTCAGCCAATACGCTTTCGCGGCGTCGAGCAGGACGAACGTCCCGACCACGTTGGTGGTGACGAAATCGGCGGGGGCGTCGATGGAGCGATCGACATGGCTCTCGGCGGCGAAGTGGACGAGGGCGTCGGGGCGCTCTTCGGAAAGGAGCCGCTCCACGACCACCCGGTCCCGGATGTCCCCCCGGACGAACCGGTGGTTCGGGTTCCCTTCGAGGGAGGCCAGATTCTCCCGGTTCCCGGCGTAGGTCAGGAGGTCGAGGGTCACCACCCGGTCGCCCGCCGCCACCCGGCCCAGCGCGTAGGCGCTGCCGATGAATCCGGCGCCGCCGGTAACGAGGATCGTGGCCATGCTTGTCAGGTCGCGCGCAGGTGTGGGCAAGGGAAACGGTATCCGGTCATCTTACTATACGCGATGGTACTCTCGGTACCACGCCACGAAGGCCGCCAGCCCCTCCTTGAGGGAGGTCTTGGGGAGGAACCCGGTGGCGGCGTGGATGAGGTCGATGTCGGCGGCGGTGGCGAGAACGTCCCCCGGCTGGAGGGGCATCAGGTTGCGGACCGCCTTTTTCCCGATGGTCTCTTCGAGGATGTCGATCATCTCCGACAACCCTTCGGGGGCGTGGTTGCCGATGTTGTAGACCCGAAAGGGGGCATGGCTGGTGGCGGGCGACGGAACCGCCGGATCCCACGCCGGATCGTTGGGCGACGGCGGAAGGTCGAGACAGCGGACCACCCCTTCGACGATGTCGTCGACGTAGGTGAAATCCCGCCGCATGGCGCCCTGGTTGTAGACGTCGATGGGGCGCCCTTCGAAGATCGCTTTCGTAAACTTGTAGACCGCCATGTCGGGGCGCCCCCACGGCCCGTAGACCGTGAAGAAGCGAAGCCCGGTCACCGGGAAGCCGTAGAGGTGGGCGTAGGCGTGGGCCATCAGCTCGTCGGCCTTCTTCGTGGCGGCGTAGAGGGAGATCGGGTGGTCGACGCTTTGCCCTTCGGCGTAGGGCAGGCTCTCGTTGGCGCCGTAGACGGACGACGACGAGGCGAAGACCAGATGCTTCAACCCGGTGGCGCGGCGGCATCCTTCGAGCAGATGGGCGAAGCCGACCACGTTGGCGGTGACGTAGGCCAGCGGATTCTCGATGGAGTAGCGGACCCCCACCTGCGCGGCCAGATTCACCACGCCGTCGAAGGAGTGTTCGGCGAAGAGCTGCTCCATCGCGGCCTTGTCTTCCAGCGCCAGCCGGTGGAAAGTGAAGCCGGGGCGCCCGGTGAGCCGGGCCAGCCGGGCCTCCTTGAGGGCCGGGTCGTAGTAGTCGTTCAGGCAGTCGATCCCCACCACGGACCGCCCTTCGCCCAACAGCCGCTGGCAGAGGTGGTAGCCGATGAATCCGGCGGCGCCGGTGACCAGAACCGATCTCATTTTCATGGGGTCATCTTACCCCGACCGGCGGCTCCGGTCACGCCAGACGCTCCAGCTCTTCGACGGCGGCCAGGGCCACCTCTTCGGCCCGCTCTTCCAGCCCCACCCAGAGGGGGAGCCGTACAAGACGGGCGGCCCGGTCCTCCGTCACCGGCAGCGGCCCGGCGCACCGCCCGAATTTCACCCCGCCGGGGGAGTCGTGCAGCGGAACATAATGGAAGGCGCAACCGATCCCCCGCTCCCCCATGGCCTTGATGAAGCCCCCCCGTGTCGCGGCGCGGGGGAGGAGGAAATAGAAGAGATGGGCGTTGTGGGCGCAATGGGGGGGAACGGTCATGATCTCGACGCCAAGCCGGGAGGCCTCGGGCGCCAGAATCCGGCGGTAGGTCTCCCACACCCGCATCCGGCGGCGGGTGATCGCCTCGGCCTCCTCGATCTGCGACCAGAGGAGGGCCGCCACCAGCTCCGACGGAAGGAAGCTCGACCCGACGTCCCGCCAGGTGTATTTGTCCACGGCGCCACGATAGAAGGCCCGCCGGTCGGTCCCCTTCTCCCAGACGATCTCCGCCCGCTTGGCGAAGGCCGGGTCGTTGACCAGCAGCGCCCCCCCCTCGCCCGCAATGACGTTCTTGCTCTCGTGGAACGAGTAGACCCCAAGCCCACCAATGCCTCCCAATTCTCGTCCCCGGTAGGAAGCGAGGATCCCCTGCGCCGCGTCCTCCACCACCGCCACGCCGTGGCGGGCGGCGACGGCCATGATCTCGTCCATCTCGCAGCCGACCCCGGCGTAGTGGACCGGCACGATGGCCTTGGTACGGGGGGTGATCGCCTGCTCAAGAAGCATCTCGTTCATGTTCAGGGTGTCGGGACGGACATCGACGAAGACCGGCGTGGCGCCCCGGGTGACGAAGGCGTTGGCGGTGGAGACGAAGGTGAACGACGGGACGATCACCTCGTCCCCCGGTCCGACGTCGAGCAGGATGGCGGCCATCTCCAGCGCGGAGGTGGCGCTGGTGGTCAGGAGCGCCGCCGCCGATCCGACCCGGTTGGTCAGCCACGACTGGCATTTCTTGGTAAAGGGGCCGTCTCCCGACAGATGCCCCGCCGCGTGAGCTTCGGCGATGTAGGTCAACGCCCGTTCGGTCATGTAGGGGACGTTGAAGGGAATGTGGATGGGGGACAAAATGGTTCCTCTGCGATGTGGGGGGCATTATAATACATATTTTTTTCCGTCAACGGCCCGAAGGCTTGGGCCACCGCGCAAGGGGGAGGGAGCCCATGGCCCGCGTTCTGGTCACCGGCGGCGCCGGATATATCGGCGGACATGCGGCCTTGGCCCTGCGCGACGCGGGGCACGAGGTTCTGGTCTACGACAACCTCTCCACCGGCGTGGCGGCGCAGGTCCATGGCGCCGAACTGGTGGAGGGCGACCTCGCCGACGCCCCCCTCCTTTCCGGGACCATGAAGCGGTTCGCCCCCGATCTGGTGATGCACTTCGCCGCCTCCATCCAGGTGGGGGAGTCGGTCCAGATTCCGCTGTCCTACTACCGGAACAACAGCGTCAACGCCATCAACACGCTGGAGGCGATGCTGGCCCACGGGGTCACGAAGATCATCTTTTCCTCCACGGCCGCCGTCTATGGCGAGCCCTCCCACAGCGGGCTGATCCGCGAGACCGACCCCCTTCACCCGGTGAATCCCTACGGGACGTCGAAGCTGATCAGTGAAACCATGCTGGCTGAGCTATCCCGTCTGGGGCGGTTGTCGTACGTCGCGCTGCGCTACTTCAACGTGGCCGGGGCCGACCCGGCGGGCCGGATCGGCTTCGACTCCCTCCGCTCCCCCCACGTCATTCCGCGCATCTTCCGCGCCGCGCTCGGGACGAGCGAGAAGATCGAAATCTTCGGAACCGACTGGCCGACGCCGGACGGAACCTGCATCCGCGACTATATCCATGTGAGCGACCTGATCGACGCCCACCTGCTGGCCATGGAGCGGCTGCTGGCCGGGGGGGCGTCGGACATCTTTAACGTCGGTTACGGTCACGGCTTCTCGGTGCGGGAGGTGGTCGACCGGGCGAAAGAGGCCTGCGGCGTCCCCTTCACCGTCACCGAGGGGCCCCGGCGCCCCGGCGACCCGGCCCGGCTGGTGGCCGACAGCGCGAAGATCCGCGCCGAGCTGGGATGGACGCCGAAGCGGGACGATCTGGCCGCCATCTGCCGCGACGCCTGGAACTGGATGCGTCGCTGACCTTTCGCTTGGCCGCCGACAACGGGCGTAGAATGGAGGCGAATCGTTACCGACAAAACAGGCAGGGCTGTGGAAGAGCTGACCGCCGAACAGAAAGTCTTCCGCCGCAAGTGGGTGGTGCTGATCTCCGCCGGGGAATCGGCCCTCGAAAGCGCCATCAAGCTGGCGGCGGCCTATTTCACCGGCAGCGTCGGCCTGCTGGCCGACTGCATCCACTCCGGCGTCGATGTGGCCGGGTCGATCATGGTCTGGATCGGCGTGCGGGTCGCGCCGCAGAAAACCAAGCGGTTCCCCTTCGGCCTCTACAAGATCGAGAACCTGATGGCGCTGGTCATCGGCTTTGCGATCCTGTATGGCGCCTACGAAATCCTGCAGATTTTCTTCGGCGGGGAGACCGAACTGCCGCAGAACATCCCGCTGGGGATGTCCGCCGTCCTGTTGGGGATGGCGCTCGATTTTTTCTGGGGGCGGTTCGAGGCGAAGTCGGGACGGCTCCTTAACTCACCCGGCATCGAGGCCAGCGGGAACCACACCCTCACCGACGTCTACTCCTCCTCCCTCGTTCTCGTCGGACTGGCGGGCGCCTGGTTCGGCTACAACCTGGACCGGTGGGCGGCCCTCTTCATCGCCCTGTTCGTGGCCAAGATCGGTCTGGAAATCCTGTGGGACAACCTCAAGACCCTCCTTGACATCTCGCTTCCCCCCCAGCGTCTGGCGGAGTTCTCGGCGCTGGCGGCGGCGACGGAAGGGGTCCGGGAGGTCAAGGGAATCCGGGGGCGGGACGCGGGCAGTTTCCGGTTCCTCTACGTCGACATCGGCGTCAAGGCGTTCCAGCTCGACGAAGCCCACCGGATCGCCGACCGGGTCGAGGCGGCGCTGAAGGAGCGGGATCCGGCCATCGACTCGGTCTTCGTCTCCTTCGACCATGCCCTGCCGCAACAGGTCCGGCTCGCCGCGCCGACCGACGCCACGGGGCGGACCCTCTCTCCCCATTTCGGCAAGGCGACCCATTTGACGGTCATCGAGTACGACCGGCTCGCGCGGAAGGTGGTGGCGCAGGAAACCGTGCCGAATCCGTACGTGGAAGACGAAAAGCACCGGGGGATCCATCTGGCGGAGCGGATCATGGAGAAGGGGGTCGACAGCGTCTGCTGCCGGGAGGATGTGCGGGACAAGGGGCCGGGGCTTATGTTGCGCCGGTTCGGCATCGATGTCCGCGCCACCGGCGCCGACGACCTGCCGACACTGCTGGAGGACTACTTCCACCGCTCCACCAGCGTCTATTGACCGGTTCGCCGCCGCTCTTCGAGCCACCGCTCCTGAAACATCCGGCGGGCGGCGATGGCGACCCGGTTCAGGTGGACGACGTTGGAGACCCCGCCGACGACCGCCCCGACCAGCGGCGCCAGCCGCAACAGACGCCCCCGCCCCAGGTTGATACCGAAATACTGGAGAGCCCCCTTGCTCGCGAAGAAGAGCCCCCGACCGCCGACGTACCGTCGGGCGGCGTTGTCGACCGCCGTGCCGAGCGCCCCGCCGAGGATATCCGCCTCCACCTGCCGGGCCAGCGAAAGGGCGTTGGCCCGCTCTTTTGACCCGACGGCCGTGGCGGCGGCCAGGACGGAGAGGGCGAACCGCTCCCCCTCCTCCCCTTCCAGCCGATAGCCGTAGCAGAGCCCGGTCTTGTGGATGGTCCGAAACGAGAGGGAAACCAGCGCCACCGCATCGACGCCGATCAGAAGAAACCCGGCCGAACCGGTAGCGAACCCTTCCGCCCCCGCCCTCCCCACCCCCCATACGCGGACCCCTTCGGCCAGCCGGTCGGAGGCCTTCATCCCCCGATCCCCCAGCTCTTCGACCGATTCGGCCCCTGCCCGGCGCAGGAGATCCTCTTCGTCGGCAAGCCATTTACCGAACCGGTTGGCCCCCGCGAGCGCCCCCATCATCGGCCCGTCGGGGATCACCGCCGTCACGGCTTTGGCCAGCGGCTCGGTCACCACCTTCAGAGGACGCAGCGCATAGCCGACGAACGCGCGAGCCCCCCGGAAGGGATCCGTCTCCGGTTCCCCCCGTTTCCAGCGTTCGACAGCGTCGCTCTGGGCCTGTTCGTAGGCGTTCATATTCCTCGCTTCCCCACCCGAGGCTTCAAGGGCAG
>JADGCD010000093.1 GCA_015229165.1 Nitrospinota bacterium
TTCGGGTCCGCTCCTGCGCTTCGCGGCGGAACTGGTAGACCACCACCGCCACCGCCTGCGCAAGGTTGAGCGACGGATGGTCGGGAGAGACGTCGATGGTGATGATGGCGTCGCAGACCCGGACCTGTTCGTTGGTCAGCCCCAGCTTCTCGGAGCCGAAGACCAACCCCACAAGCCCGTCGACGGCGGCGCCTTCGACCGCCCCCTCCTCGGGGCGCAACACCCGCTTGCGCAGGCGCCGGGGACGACGGGTGACGGCGTAGGTGGCGGCGCAGCGGGCGACCCCTTCCTCCAGCGTCGGGACGATGGTGGCCCGCTCGACGATCTCTTCGGCGCCGACCCCCATCTTGATCGCCTCCAGATGCCCCCGGGCGGTGGGATTGACCAGAATCAGGTCGGCGAGCCCCATGTTCTTCATGAACCGGGCGACGGCGCCGATGTT
This sequence comes from Nitrospinota bacterium, assembly GCA_015229165.1. Lineage (GTDB taxonomy): Bacteria > Nitrospinota_A > UBA7883 > UBA7883 > JADGGD01 > JADGCD01. The sequence goes on from JADGCD010000093.1 coordinate 443, forward strand.
TCCGGCGTGGCGGGTGTCGACGAGGATGACCGCAAGTTGGGGTGGCACGGGTTAAGGTCGCCCGCCCCTTACGGCTTTTTAAGGAAGGAGAAAACCTTGCGGACGATGGAGCTTTCGGTCTCGGCGCCGGTGGCGGGGCGGGTGGGGTCGATCACCTGGAGCGAAAAGGGGCCAACCCGAAACTCGTCGCAATGGAGCAGTTCGGCCCGCTTGATCTTCTCCCCCCGGACGTAGGTGCCGTTGTTGCTCCCCAGGTCTTCCACGATGGCGACCCCCTTCTCCACGTGAATCTGGGCGTGGCGCCGGGAGATCATGGGGGATTCGAGCCGGATGTCGCAGTCAATCTGCCGCCCGAGGACCAACGGCTCCCGGTCGATCGGGTAGGTGGCGGCGATCTCGTCGTTTTCCTTGAGGACAAGGGTCATCACCGAACCGGCGGCGAAGGCGACGGTCGGATCTTCCTGCACGGGGAAATCGGTCTCCAGGGCGTGGGTGGCCGAGGAGAGGGTGAAGTATATCTTCACCCCGCCGATGGAGAACCGGTCGCCGTCATTCATCCGGGCTTTGGCGATCCGCTCGTCGTTTTTATAGGTGCCGACGTGGGACCCCATGTCTTCGATGTAGAACTCCCCCCCTTCCAGCGAGATGAGCGCGTGTTTGCGGGAGATGTACATCTCCGGAATCTGGATGTCGGCGGAGCTGGAGCGGCCAATGACGGCCGGACGCTCGGTCAGGTCGTAGTACTTGGGGGGGGCGCCGTCCCGAACGATTTTCAGCCGTCCCAGGGTCCGGGAGGCGCCGACGGCGAGGTCGACTCCTTTGGCCCCGTCGGGGATCGGCACGTCGCCGGTCACGGCCCCGTCGTTGTAGGGGACCGAGGGGTCGGGGGGGTGGTGCAGGAAGGCGTCGATCTCGTCGGGACTCCAGAGAACTTTGTAGACTTTCTGGGGTCCGATCTTTCCCTTGATCTCGGTCTGGCGGTTGAAAAAGATCGTGAACGAAGGGTCGTCCTGCACCTGCCGGTAGGTGTCGGCGGAGATCAGGATGTCCAGCGGCTTTCCCATGGCTTCGTACCGCTGGGCCACGTTGACGGTGTCGCCGTAGATGTCGTTCTTCTCGACGATGGTGGGGCCGGTGTTGAGACCGCACCGGACCAGCAGCTGGTAGGCGGAGTCCTGGTTGAAGACGGCCATCTTTTTTTCGATCTCGATGGCCGCCCTCAGGGCGTCGGCGGCTTCCTTGAAATAGGAGAGGGTTCCGTCTCCCATGGTCTTCACCAGCACTCCGGCGTTCATTTCGACGGCGGGACGGACGATTTCGTAGTGACGGGAGAGGAGGGAGTGCATGGCGATGTCGCCGATCTCTTCGGCCATCCGGGTGGAGCCGGTGAGATCGGTGAACATGACCGTCAGGTTCTTGGTGAATTTGCGCTTGATGAGCGACTCGAGCTGCTCCTTCTCGCGCAGGAGCGCGTCGAGGTCATGCTCGTCGGATGTGTTTCCGCCCGTCTCGTTCGTGTCGCTCATCGGCTTGCCTGCATTCCCCCCCGTCGGCGCGCGCCGTTCGCGGACGGGATGACCATTCCCCTTTCGAATAACCCCCTTACTATACAAACTCGCCGCCCCCCCGGCAAGCCGCAAGCCGGGACGGCCCCTGGCGCGGGGCGTCAGACGCCTTTATCGACCGGTTTCTTGGCCGCCGTCGGGTCGGGGGGGATGCCGCAGCAGATTCCGTCCTTCTGGCCGGGGGAGTTCTCCAGCGCCAGCCCCAGCATCAGGTTAGCGCTGCGCATGTCTCCCAACGCCTCGTAGGCGTTCTGCAGCTCCAGATAGGCGTAGTAATGCTCCGGATGGGCGGTGATGACTTTGGTCAGGATCGCCACCGCCCGCTTGTTGTCCCCGGCCCGGCGGGCGAAGGCGCCGGCCAGAAACTGGGCGGCCACGTCGTCCGGATGGGCGGCGTGGAACCGGTCGGCCAACGCCCCTCCTTTCGCGTCGAGCCCGGCCTGAAAGTAGACCGCTGCGAGGATACGGTCCCGGCTCTCGTTGTCGGGGCGGTCGGCCAGTTTCCGGTCGAGCAGGGCGACAAAGGGCGCCTCCCCCATCTCGGCCAGCAGGGCGGCCATCCGCTGGGCGAAGAAGGGGTCGTGGGGGTTGACGTACTGGAGACGCAGGAAGGTGGTCATGGCCTTCTCCCGCTCCCCGGCGGCCGCCTCCCGTATCCCCTGCAGGCGGAGCCGCTCCAGCTCCTTGAGCTGCTCCCCCCGGGTCGTCTCGGTCAGCCCGGGGGGCGGGCCGTGCGGTTGCGCCGGGGGGAGGAGAACGCTCAGGGCGCCCAGCAGGGCGCCGACGGCGACGATAACCAGCCCCAGGACAATGCCCTTCACGTCACTTCCCGCCGGGGGTCAGAAGTCCGTCCACCGTCTCGGCGAACTCGTCGGAGGGAACTTTCGTCCCGAAGATCTGGCGAACCACCACCCCGCCGGTGTCGACGGCGGTGATCATGGTGATATGGGCCCAGACCTCCGTCGGGTGGGGCATGTAGGAGAAACCGAAGGCTTCCGTCAGCGCCCCCACCGACGAGGCTTCGGCCACGCCGCCGATGAAGTCGGGGTTGTCGCGGAATCCGGCGGCGTATCCTTTCATCCCGGCGGCGGAGTCGGTGGCGGTGTCGAAGCTGATGACCAGGGTTCGGAAGCCCCCCTTCCCCTCTTTGCCCGCTTTCTCGACCCGGGCGGCCAGGTTGGCGGCGATGGTGGGGCAGATATGGGGGCAGGTGGCGAAGACGAAGGTGACGAAGAGGGGCTTGTCGAAGAACTCCCCCAGCGTCCGCTTCTTTCCGGCGCCGTCGATGAAAGAGAGTTTCGGGTCGAGCCGGGCGCCGACTTTCGATTCGGCCTTGGGCATCCACCGAAGCATCCGCTTCTGCATCTCTTCGGGGCTTGCCATCTGGTGGGCGCCGTGTCCTTCGTGACCGGTCGGGGCGGTCGCCGCCGGGGCATGGTCGCCGTGGTGGTGTTCGTCGGCGGCCCATGCGGCAGGCGTCGCCGCAAGGGTCAGGGAGAGGGCGATAAGGGTGATGATACGGGTCATGAAAGTACGGCTCCTTGGTTGGTCATGGGGGTCCGGACGGGTCACCGGTTGTCGTCGAGGGTGTCGAGGAGATCGGCCAGCCCCCGCCGGACCTCCCGCAGCGGCGCCAGCGACCCGTCCCGTTCGTCGCCGCTCCCCATCGGCGTCTCCTCCCGGGGCGTCGGTTCGGCGCTCCCCCGGCGTCGTTTCAGGAACTGGCGGGCGCCGGCGATGGAGTATTTCTCGATGTGGAGAAGCTGCTTGATCTCCAGCGCCACATCGATGTCTTTGCGGGTGTAGATCCGCTGGCCGTTGCGGTTCTTCTGCGGTTTGAGCGACGGGAACTCCGACTCCCAGTAGCGGAGGACGTGGGGTTTGACATCGACGATGCGCGCCACGTCCCGGATTTTGTAGAACATCTTCTCCGGGACGTCGGGGAACAGGGGCTGTCCGGTCGTTTCGTCGCGCATCGGGTTCATCGCTGGCAGGCCACAAACATCATGCGCGGGGCGGGCGACGCAGGGAAAGGACAGGCGGGATAGCGGAGCGCATAGGGCGATACGTCTGCATTGCGAACCTGTCCATGACGCCGCAACGGCCACGCCGACGGTTTCTCACCGGCTGCCGAGAGGCCGTTCTTCCACCACACAATCGACCCCCATCCCTTTTCGCTTGGCGCAGACCTCTTCGGCCTGCGCCCGGCCGGGATAACGGGTCGCCTCATAGACTTTATACACTGTTTCCCCGGACGGCGCCTCTTCGATCCGGGAGGTGACCCCCTGTTTTCCCATCCGTTCCGCCAAATCCCGGGCCGCTGCGACCTGGCGGAAGGGGGAGGAGCGCAACCACGCCTGTCCGGCGGAGCGGGTCAGCGTCGTTTCGACCCTTTCGCCCGCCAGCCGGGCCATGGCCTCTTCGGCCTGGGTCGGGGTGGGCCACGGCCCCATGACCACCTGCCACGTCGGATGGGGAGAGCTCCCTCGCACCAGTTCGGCTCCGATCCCCTTCGGCTTCAGTTGGGCCACCAGCTTGGCGCAACTGTCTTCCCGATTGCACAGCCCGTAGCGGATGCGCCAGTCGGTGGAGCCCCCTGCGGGAGGTGCGACTTCGGCCGCCGGTTCGATGGCGGTCCCTTCCGACGGCGCTTCCGGCGACGCGACCGGCGCCATTAGGTCGGCCACCCCCTTGGGGATGGGGGTCGGCTGGAGGTTCACCCCCCGCTCCTCGGCCATTTTCCGCAGCATCTCCTCGGGCCGCTCCCGCCAGCCGGGGCCTTCGTACACGAACCAGGCCAGCCCGCCGAGCATCGCCAGCGCCCCCAGTATCTGGCGTCGCCGGTCGCGGCGCCGTTCGAGCCTCTTTCCGTCGGGGCGGAGCCGGTTGCGCACGTTGTCGATCTCCCGGATCAGGTTGACCCTTCTCATCCCTGTACGACAGCGGTCGGCGTCATTTCGCCCGCGCCGTGGCGGCGGCGATCACCTTCTGCGCCACCGGCGGGGGGGCCTCTTCGTATCCGGCGGCGCTCAGGGTGAACTCCCCCCGTCCGCCGGTGATCTGGCGCAGGTCCATGTCGTAGAGGAGAACCTCCGCCAGCGGGGCCAACGCCTTGACCACCTCGTGCCCCCCCATGATCCCCAGCGAGAGGACCCGCCCCCGCTTCTGCGCCAGGTCGGACATCACATCCCCCACGAACTCTTCGGGGACGCTGATCTCCATCTCCACCATCGGCTCCAGCAACACCGGGCGGGCGTTTTCAAACGCCTCCCGGAACGCTTGCCCGGCGGCGGCCTTGAACGCCATCTCGGAGCTGTCGACGTCGTGGAACTTCCCGTCGAAGAGGGTCGCCTTCACCCCGGTCACCGGGAAACCGGCCAGCCCCCCTTTTGCCATCGCTTCGCGGATTCCCTTCTCCACGCCGGGGATGTATTGCTTCGGGATGACGCCGCCGACGATGGCGTTGACGAATTCAAGCACGGCCCCGTCCGGCGCGGGGGAAAGCTCGATCTGGCAATCGGCGAACTGGCCGTGGCCGCCGCTCTGTTTCTTCAACCGGCCATGCCCTTTGGCGCTCCCCCGGATCGTCTCCCGGTAGGCGACGGTGGGGGGATGCAGCGCCACCGTCAGGCCGAACTTCTCCTTGAGCTTGTTGACCGTCACTTCGATGTGGACCTGCCCCATGCCGGAGAGGAGCATCTCGTGGGTCTCGGGGTTGGTTTCGAGGCGAAGGGTCGGGTCTTCCTCCATCAGCCGGGCCAGCGCCGTGGAGAGTTTGTCCTCGTCCCCCCGGCTGGCGGCCTCCACCGCCATCGAGAGGACGGGGGAGGGCGGGGTCTCCCCCGGCAGGACGATGGGCCGCTTCGGATCGCACAGCGTGTCGCCGGTGACGGCGCTCTTCAGTTTGGCCACGGCCCCGATGTCGCCGGTGACCAGCGTCCTGACCGTCTCGGTCTTCTTCCCCTGCACGGCCAGAAGCGTTCCCAAGTGCTCCTTGGCGCCGTTCCTGCCCGCGTTTACCAGGTTGGTGTCGCCGCCGACGCTCCCCGACCAGACCCGGAAATACGACAGCTTCCCGGCGTAGGGGTCGGCCTCGGTCCGGAAGATCTGGACGACCGTGGGGCCGTGGGGATCGTGGGGGAGGAGGATTTCGTTCCCGTCGGCGTCAACGCCGGTCCGGTCGGGGCGGTCCAGCGGCGAGGGGAAAAATTGGACAATGGCGTTGAGGGTCTTCCGGACCACGATGTTCTGGGTGGCCGACCCGCACAGCACCGGCACGATCTCCCCGGCCATGACGGCGCGCCGCAACGCCGGCAGCAGCAGCTCGTCGGGGAGGGTGTCCGTTTCGAGGTAGCGGCTGAGCAGCCCCTCGTCGGTCTCGGCCACCGCCTCCACGATCTCGCGCCGTTCTTTCTCCGCCCAGCGCAGGAGGTTGTCGGGGATGTCGGTCTCCCTAAAGCTCCCCTCCCCGTCCCGGTCGTAGAGGTAGGCCTTCATGGTCAGAAGGTCGACCACCCCTTTGAACCCCGGCCCGGCGCCGATGGGTATGGTCAGTTTCACCGTCCGATGGTGGAAGACGCCGTCAATCTGGCCGAAGGCGGTCTCGAAGGAGGCTTTCTCGGAATCCATCTTGTTGACGAAGATCATCCGGGGGAGGTTGTGCGCCGTGGCCCATTCCCAGACCTTCTCGCACTGGGCCTTGATCCCCGACACCGCCGAAACCAGCACCACCACTCCATCCATGACGTTCATCGACATCAGGGCGTCGGCCACGAAGTTGGCGTCGCCGGGGGTGTCGATGATGTTGACCGAGCAGCCGTTCCACGGGGCGGTGGCCACCGAGGTGGAGAGGGAAATCTGGCGGCGGATCTCCTCGGGGGCGTAGTCCATGACGGTGTTCCCGTCAGCGGTCCTGCCGAGCCGCTTGACCGCGCCGGAGACATAGAGCATCGCCTCGGCCAGGCTGGTTTTTCCGGCGCCGCTGTGGGCGATGAGGCCGACGTTGCGAATGGAGGCGGGGTCGGTGGCGCTCATGGCTGGCTCCGGACAAAGGGGAACGGCGTTCCGCCGGACGCTGTCCGGCGCCCCATTTTCGCACACCTGCGGGGGCCGCCTCAACGGGGAGCGTCAAGAAGGGGGGGCGAAATGCCGATAACGAGTCAGAAGGCGAGCGCGGCGCGCCGGAAAGGGCATCGCAAATGCTGGTATAATAAAGGGTGGCGGTACAGTCCCCCTTAAGGGAAGAGGCCATGTCAGAGATCGCAGGGATCCAGCAGGTGCTGCAGTTGACCCCGATCGTGGAGCGGGCGGCGACGGCCATGCAGCCCCACCCGGGCGACATGGCCCGCGCCTTCGAGCGGGAGCTGGTCAAGCTCAACCAGGAGGCCCACGAGAAAACGCAGGAGTCGCTCCCCTCCCACGAGATCAAGGGCTTCAGCGAGGACGAGGAACACCCCGGCGGCCGTCCCCCCGAAGAGCGTCGCCGACGCCGACCGGGGGAACCGGAGCCGGAAGAGCGGCAGATCGATCTGATCGCCGAGTCGGGTCACGGGGGCCTGCTCGACATCAAGGCCTGAGCGGAACCTTTTCTACGCGACGAACGGAGTTCATGGACTTCTGGATACTGGCGCAACTGGGGGTCGACATCCTCCTCTTCGGGATGATCGCCCTCATCCTGATCCGCGACAACCGCTCCCCGTCCGACGACGACGCAGAGGGGGACGACGAACTCTCCCCCCCTCCGGCGGCGCCGACCGACACGGCGGCGCTGGAGCGGCTGCTGGACGACATGGCCCGGATGGTGAACCGGGCCGAGAAGATCGCCACCCGGCTGGAATCCGCCGGAAAGGAAGCGGCCCGGCTCCAGACGGCCCTCGAAACCCCTCCCCCTC
>JADGCD010000094.1 GCA_015229165.1 Nitrospinota bacterium
ACCGTGAAGTCCGACCCGAGCGTTGTCGCTCTTGCCCTCAGGCGTATGAAAAGCGTTGTCGAGGCAGGCGATACAAGGAGAAAGCGGGCGTGGAAGCGGAGCGTACACGATAGTACGTGAGCATTCCGCGCCCGTTTTCGACGCCGTAGCGGCAACGCAGACAGCGTTTCATGCGCCTGATTACAGGCCTGCGGCGGCGCGCAGCGCGGCGGCCTTGTCGGTCCGCTCCCAGGTGAATTCCGGCAGCTCCCGGCCGAAGTGACCGTAGGCGGCGGTTTTCTTGTAGATGGGGCGGCGCAGGTCGAGGGCCTTCAGGATGCCGTAGGGGCGCAGGTCGAAGTGGTCCCGGACGAGCTGGTGGATTTTCTCCTGCTCGATCTTGCGGGTGCCGAAGGAATCGACCAGCACCGACACCGGCTGGGCCACGCCGATGGCGTAGGCGATCTGCACTTCGCACTCTTCCATGATCCCTGCGGCGACCAGGTTCTTGGCGATGTAGCGCCCCATGTAGGAGGCGGAGCGGTCGACCTTGGAGGGGTCCTTGCCGGAGAAGGCGCCGCCGCCGTGGGAGCCCTTGCCGCCGTAGGTGTCGACGATGATCTTGCGCCCGGTCAGGCCGGAGTCGCCGTGGGGCCCGCCGATGACGAAGCGGCCGGTGGGGTTGATGTGGAATTTCACCTTCTTCTCGTCGAAGAGATCTTCCGGCATGGTGGGGCGGATGACCTTTTCGATCACCTCCCGGGCGAGGTCGGCTTCGGAGATTTCCGGGGCGTGCTGTGTGGAGAGGACGACGGTGTTGATGTGTTTCGGGTTCCGGTTGACGTATTCGACCGTCACCTGGGCCTTGGCGTCGGGGCGCAGGAACGGCATGGCGCCCGATTTTCGCAGTTCTGCCAGCTTGATGAGGAGCTTGTGGGAGAGGGTGACGGGAAGGGGCATCAGCTCCGGGGTCTCGGTGCAGGCGTAGCCGAACATCAGCCCCTGGTCGCCGGCGCCCTGGTCTTCAGGGTTGGCCCGGACGACCCCCTGAGCGATGTCGGCGGACTGTTCGTGGAGGCAGTTGAGGACGCCGCAGGAGCGGTAGTCGAAGCCTCCGGCGGCGTCGTCGTAGCCGATTTCCTTCACGGTGTCGCGGACGATCTGGTCGACGTTGTACTTCACGTCGGGCTTCGTCAGGCCGATCTCGCCGCCGACGACCACAAGGCCGGTGGTGCAGAAGGTTTCACAGGCGACGCGGGCCATCGGATCCTGCGCGATGATGGCGTCGAGGACGGCGTCGGAGATCTGGTCGGAGACCTTGTCGGGGTGGCCTTCCGAAACCGATTCGGAAGTGAACAGGTAATTGATGCGACCCATGGTGTTCCTCATATGTGGTGACGGGGCTTTCCGCGCTCCCCGGGTGGGGGGCGACGTCTTGGGCAAAAAGGGTATTATAGTCCAAAACGGGCCGGTTGACGACTCCTTCCCCTTTTCCTTGAAATTATGGCGTACGGGGACTATACTGGCGAATTAACGGTTGGGCCGATCCCGGCCGCGACGGCACGAGTATCGAATCCAACAGCAGGAAAGCGACAGCGCATGGCGCAACGACCGGGTGGAGGAGCCCGTCCCAAGGGGGGCGGATCTTCAAAAAAGAGAAGGGCGGACGCTCCCGAAAAGGAGAAGTCGGCCGACTTCGGCGACAAGGCGGTCGAAGTGGAAGGGACCGTCCAGGAGGCGCTCCCGAACGCCATGTTCCGGGTGACGCTGGAAAACGATTTCGAGGTGCTGGCGCACGTCTCGGGAAAGATGCGCAAGTTCTTCATCCGCATCCTGCCCGGCGACAAGGTCCGCCTTGAGCTCTCCCCCTACGACCTGACCCGGGGCCGCATCACCTACCGCTACAAATAAGGGCGAAGGCCCGTTCTCTGCCTCCCGTTTCGAATAAGGGCCGCGTTCTCCGCCCGCTTTGGTCGCGGCGGGAAAAGGGTCGCGCCGCCGTTCGCCATAACCGCCCGCTGAGAGCGGCGGCGTACCGCCGTGCGCTCACGATTGCGATTCGGCGAGAGCCGACCCCCTCAACGAAAATGGCCGCCCCTTCCGGGACGGCCTTTCGTCGTGCGACGGCTCAAAAAGCCCACGTCAGTTTCGCGTAGGCGTCCCGCTCCACCCAGGCGATCTCCTCCATGTATTGCGACTCGTATTCCTTATGCTTCGTGTTCTGGAGGTTGCGCCCCACCAGCGCCACTTCCAGCGCGTGGACCGGCCGCCAGGTCAGTTGCAGATCGACCCTGAGGTAGCGGTCCCCCCCTACCCCAGCCGTCCGGTCGACGGCCTGCGCCACCATGTCCAGGCCGAACCGGTAGGGGAGGTCGAGCGACAGGCGCCCCTTCACCGCGTTGATCGGCGTGGCGGTGTTGATCCAGCTGGCCTCTTCTTCCTTCCCGACGAAGGCCGCCGTCGGGTTGAGCTGGACGTGGGTGCGGGTGTAGGAGAGCGACAGGTCGATCCATTGGGTCGGACGGACGATCAACGCCACGCTACCGCCCCAACTGGTCCCTTCGTACATGTTCGCAAAGGGGAGATCGAAGGTGTAGTAGGCGCCGTCCACCAGCGTCGGGTCCCCCACCTCGGTCACGTCCATGACGTTGCTGTAGCGGTTTTCGAAGGCGGTCAGGTCCAGCGCCACCGTCGGCGCGGGGGTGAAGCGTACGCCTGCCTCGTAGGCCAGCACCTCCTCCGGCTCCGCCCGCGGTCCCCCCTTGACCTGTCCCACCGCCGGGGCGCCGTCGATCTCGGTCGACTCCAGGTTCCAGACCAGATGGTTGTTCACCCCGTTGATGAGGCGGACCGCCCGGGAGGCGGACGCCCAGAGCATCCAGTCGTCCTCCACCCACGCCGTCTTGAGGTTGGGCTGGAACTGCCAGTCGGTGTAGTCGTTTTTCTCCAGCTTCGCCCCGAGGATCACCTTCATCCGGTCGCCGAAAAGGGCCACCTCGTCCTGCGCGTAGATCCCGGCGGTGAAGAACGCGTCGTCCGGCATCGACATGGCGGGGGTGTCGGTGAAGTCGGCCATGGTGTACTGCCCGGTGAGTCCGGCCGTTACGATCTGTCCGTCGATTCCGTCGTAGACCCCCTGGACCTCCGCATCGACGGTGTCCACGGTCTCCTTGAAGTAGATCCGCTCCACCGTCGTCCGGTCGTAGTAGGCCTGATAGTCGACCGTCAGGTGGGGCGTCCGGCGGTTCTCGCCGTGGTAGAGGGCCGAGAATCCGGCGTAGGTGTCGGTGTTGAAATAGTGGCGGGTCGACTGGCCGATCTCGAAAAAGACGCTTCCCTCCGCGGCGGCGCTGTTCCGGTAGGCGTTCACCTGCGCCATGTGGGCGATCTCCTCGCCGCTCCAGTCGGCCCGGAAGCCCCCCTGCAGGCCTTGGGCGCGGTTTTCCATGGGGCCGCCGTCGGAGGGGACCTCGTCCCATTCCCCTTCGACCACCCGGGCGCCGTCTTTCGCCCCGGCGGCGGCGAAGAGGCGCATGGCCGTTCCCCCCTCGGTGGTCCAGCCGTGGCGGGCCATGCCGAAGCCGGTCTCCTTGTCACCCGCCCCGGCCACCAGCAGTCCCCCGGCGGTGGCGGTGGCCTTTTTGGTGATGATGTTGATGACGCCGTTGATGGCGTTGGCGCCCCAGAGGGCCGATCCCGGTCCCCGGACCACCTCGATCCGCTCGATCTCCTCCAGCGGGTAGTTGACCGCCGGCCACCAGACCTGCGAGAAGGTGGGGGAGTGGAGCGTCCGTCCGTCGATCATCACCAGCAGCTTGTCGGAGAAGGGGAGGTCGTTGAACCCCCGCGATGTCACCACATAGTGGTTCAGGTCCTTGCGGGCCACGTGGAGCCCCGGCACCAGCCGGAGGGCTTCGGGGATGTTGGTGGCGCCGGAGCGGCGCAGGTCGCTGTTGGTCAGGACATAGACCGCCGACGGGGTGGCGAAGAGGGGCTCCTGCCGACGGGAGGCGGTGACCACCTCCACCGAGAGGAGGTCTTCCACCGACAGGTCGGTCAGGTCGCCTCCGTCCGTTTCCAGGGCCGAAGCCGGAAGGGGGAGGGACAGCGCGCCGAGCAGGACCCAGACGGCGGCGTGACGGGAGAGAAAGGATGGCATGGCGGCGCGCTCCAGACGGTTTTGGATACGGATCGTCCCGGACGGAAAGCCCGGTTTCGTACGGCGCGGCCCCCCACGCCGTATGGAAGAGGAATGATACCCCATCACCACCCCCCTTCTCAAAGGGGGAATCGTCGCCGTCCGCCGGTCACGGTCCCTTCGGTCTGTCCATGAAGCGGGCGAAGTCGTCCGGCGGGAGCGGTTTGGCCCAGTGGTACCCCTGCCCGAATCCGGCGCCCAGCTCCTGCAGGGCGGTCACATGCAAGGGGCTCTCCACCCCCTCGGCCACCACCTTGAGCCCCAGCGCCCCCCCCAGCGAGACGATGGAGGCGACGATGGCCCGGTCGTCCGGGTCGTTGATCAGGTCGAGGACGAAGGCCTTGTCGATTTTCAGGGCGTCCAGCGGAAACTTCTTGAGCTGGGAGAGGGATGAATAGCCGGTACCGAAATCGTCCATGGAGAAGCGGACCCCCATGGCCCGGATGCTCTTGACCGTCTCGATGGCCCGCGCCGGGTCGGCCATGACGGCGCTCTCGGTGATCTCCAGTTCGAGCCGCTCCGGCGGGACGCCGTGGAGCGTGAGGGCGCCCCGCACCGTCTCGGCCAGATCGGCCTGGGCGAACTGGCGGGCGGAGAGGTTCACCGACAGCGACGGCAGGACGAGCCCCGCCCGGTCCCATGCGGCCAACTGGCGGCAGGCTTCCGTCAGGGTCCAGGCCCCGAGCGGGAGGATGAGCCCGGTCTCCTCGGCCATCGGGATGAAGGTGTCGGGAAAGAGGAGCCCCTTCTGCGGGTGGCGCCACCGGATCAGCGCCTCCGCCCCCGCCAGCCCGCCCGTGGCAAGGTCGATCTTCGGCTGGTAGTAGAGGACGAACTCCCCCGCCCCGATCCCCCGGCGCATCCCCTGTTCCAGCTCCCGCCGCAGCAGGTTGGCCCGGTTCATCTCCTCCTCGAAGAACGCATAGGTTCCCCTTCCCGCCCCCTTGGCCTGATACATGGCCATGTCGGCGTTCTTGATCAGCTCCTCGTCGGTGGCGCCGTCGTCGGGGAAGATGCCGATGCCGACGGAGGCGCCGATGAAGACGTCGTGTCCCTTGAGGGAGAAGGGGAGAGTCAGGGCGTCGATGATCGTGCGGGCGATCCTCCCGGCGTCGTCCACATGGTCGAGCTCGCCGAGGATGACGGTGAACTCGTCCCCCCCGAGGCGCGCCAGGGTGTCGGTGGCCCGGATGGCGGCGCCGATGCGCCGGGACGCCTCTACCAGCAGGTCGTCCCCCGCGTCGTGCCCCAGCGTGTCGTTGACGTTCTTGAACCGGTCGAGGTCGAGGAAAAAAAGGGCCACCTTCGACGTGTGACGGCGCGCCTGCTCCAGCGCCTGCGCCAGACGGTCCCGGAAGAGCGCCCGGTTGGGGAGCGCCGTCAACGGGTCGTAATAGGCCAGCCGTTGCAGGCTCTCCTCCGTCCGCTTCTGGTGGGAGATGTCGACGAAGACGCCGACGTAGTGGGTCACCTGCCCGTAGTCGTCGGTGATGGCGCTGATGGTCAGGAGGGTGGGGTAGACGTCCCCCTCCTTGCGCCGGTCCCAGATCTCCCCCGACCAGCCGCCGGTTTCGTTGACCTGTCGCCACATCTCCCGGTAGAACGCCTCGTCGTGGCGCCCCGAGGCCCCAAGGCTCGGGCGACGGCCGACGACCTCCTCGCGGGCGTAGCCGGTGATGGCAAGGTAGGCCGGGTTGACCTCCACGATGCGGGTCGTGTGGTCGGTAATGACGATGGCCTCCCCGGCGCTCTCGAAAACCTTGGCCGCCAGCCGGATTCGCTCCTCGGCCCGTTTGCGGGGGGTGATGTCGTGGACCGTGCCGAGCATCCGGACCGGGGCGCCGCCGACGTCGCGGGTCACCTCCCCCTGTTCCCGGACGAAGCGGATCTCCCCGTCGGGGCGGACCACCCGATGCTCCACGTCGTAGGGATGGGTTCCGCTCACCGCCCGGTCGACGGCCTCGGTGACCCGCTGGCGGTCGTCGGGGTGGATGGTCGCAAGGAACGCCTCGTAGGTGGCGCCGAACTGCTGGGGGGTGAAGCCGAAGATGCGGTAGATCTCGTCGGACCAGGAAAGCTCCCCGGTGAGTATGTTCCAGTCCCAGCTCCCCATGGAGACGATCCGCTGGGCCAGCGCCAGCGCCTCCTCGCTGCGGCGCAGCGCCCGTTCGTCCTCTTTCTGGCCGGTGATGTCGAAGGCCACCCCCATGTAGCCGACGATGTCGCCCCGCTCGTCCCGCAACGGCGTGACCGACAGCCGGACCGTCAGCCGTCCCCCCCCTTTTTGCCGATAGGTCCACTCGCTTTCATCGGCCAGTCCCAGGGATGCCTTGGCCACGAACGCCTCGAACGACGCGGCTACGGGGCGTCCCAACTCGCGGGTCAGGGCCGCCGCCCGCGCCGCCACCTCCGCCGGGTCGTGGAGGATGGCCGGGGTCGTCCGGCCGACTACCTCGTCCGCGGCGTAGCCGAGCATCCTTTCGGCGCCCGGGTTGAAGGAGCGGATGATCCCCTGCGTGTCAGTGGCGATGATGGCGACGGCGGCGTTTTGGAGGATGGCCTGCCGCAGGGCCCCCGCTTCCGCCAGCTCCGTCGCCAGCTTTTGGCGCCGGTCGCTCTCCTCTCGCAACGCGGCGGTCCGCCGGGCCACGGTCTCTTCCAGCGTGTCGCGGGCCGCCAGCAGCGCGTCGGCCATCCGGTTGAAGCCGGTCGCCACCCGCCCAAACTCGTCCTCCCGCTCCACCGGAACCCGGCTGGCCAGATCCCCCCCGGCCAGCGCGGCGGTGGTCGATTCGAGCAGCGCCAGCGGGCGGAGGATCTGGCGGGAGAGATACCCGAAGATCAGCAGCAGGCAGACCACCACCCCGACGGCCACGGCCCCCTTGACCCGCTCCAGCCGGGCGGCCACCGCCAGCGCCTCGGACTCGTCGATCTTGACCACCATGCCGACCCGGGCCGACGGGATGTAGCGCCACGCCGCGATGACCGGCGTTCCCCGGTAGTCGATGGCACGTCCCGCCCCCCGCTCTCCGGCCAGCGCCCGCCGGATGGTCTCCGGCGTTTTGGCGCCCCGGGTGAAGGTCAGGTGATAGGGGGCGTCGGGGACATGCTTGAGAGGGGTCACGACCATGCTTCCGGTGTCGGTCCGCTCCACCACCACGGTCTCGCCGGTTTCGCCGAGGCCGGTGTCGTCGGTCAGAACCTGCTCGAACCGCCTGTTGTCCACCTGCGTCGCCACCCCTCCGACCAGCCGGTCCCCGATCACCAGCGGGGCGGCTACGAAGGCGGCCAGCGCGCCGCCGGAGGGGGCGTAGGGGCGCAGGGGGGAGAGGTCGGGCTCCAGCAGGCTCTGGCTCGACCGGAAGACGGTGGCCAGCGGTGTGTCGGCGTCGGGACCGGCGACGAGGTTGGTCCCGAAGTCGGACTCCCGCTTGACGGCGAAGACCACGTCCCCCGCCACGGTGATCAGGAAGAGGTCGTAGTAGCCGCCGATCTCCGCCACCCGCCCAAAGTGGGGGGCGAAGGTCTCGTACGCCTCCCGGTAGGGGGGGGAGTCGGCCCCGCCGTCCGCGTAGGCCCGGGCCAGCCGGTCGAACGCCGCGGCGGTGGCCGGATCGCCCGCCAGCAGCTCCAGGTCGTCCAGCTTCTCGTCGATGTAG
>JADGCD010000095.1 GCA_015229165.1 Nitrospinota bacterium
CGCCCCGGCGCTTCACTATTCCACCAAATCCCTTCGGCACATCTGCGACACCTGGGAGAAATACGGCTCCGGCATGATCTCCATGCACGGCCAGACCGGCAACCTGCAGTTGCAGGGGATCACCGCCGACAAGGTGCAGGCCTGTTTCGACGAGTTGAACAAGGAAGGATGGGACCTCGGCGGCGCCGGAGCCTGCGTCCGCACCGGCTCCTCCTGTGTCGGCCCGGCCCGCTGCGAGCAGGCCTGCTACGACACCCTGAAGGTCCACAAACGGGTGCTGGATCACTACACCGACGAGGTGCATCGCCCGTCGCTCCCGTACAAGATCAAGTTCAAGTTCTCCGGCTGCGGTAACGACTGCACCAACTCCATCCAGCGGGCCGACTTCGCCGTCATCGGCATGTGGAAGGACGACATCCAGGTCGACCGGGCAGAGGTGAAGAGCTGGATCAAAACTAACGGGGTTGAGAAACTGGTCAACGACGTCATCACCCGTTGCCCCACCGGCGCCATCACCATGAAAGGCGCCGACGACATCGCCATCGACAACCGCGACTGCGTCCGCTGCATGCACTGCCTGAACGTCATGAACAAGGCGCTCTCCCCCGGCAAAGAGCGGGGCGTGGCCCTGCTCGTCGGCGGCAAGGGGCACCTGAAGGTCGGCAACATGTTGGGCTCGCTGATGCTTCCCTTCGTGAAGGTCGACACCGACGAGGAGATCGAAGCTTTCATCGGCATGATCGACGAGATGGTCAACTACTGGGCCGCCAACGGCCTGGACCACGAGCGGATCGGCGAGACCATCGAGCGGGTCGGCATCCAGCAGTTCCTGGCCGCCGCCGGGATCGAGGCGACCATCGACATGGTCGACCATCCCCGCGACAACCCCTACTTCAAGGCCACGTCGTCCTACGCCTCCGCGTAACGAAGACGACCCGCAACCGACAACGAAAAAGCATCTCCAGGGAGATCGTAAACGACATGGCAGAACGGAACTGGGAAACCATCGAATCGGGCCCGCATACCTACGAGGACATGCTCCACCCGCTCCAGATCAAGAACTACGGAAAATGGAAATGGCATGACCGGCCCCGCCCCGGCATGCTGCGCCACAAGGCCGAATCGGGCGACGAGCTGTACACCGTCCGGGCCGCCACCCAGCGGCAGGTGACCATCGACACCGTCCGCTTCTTCTGCGACCTGGCCGACCAGTATTGCGCAGGGTTCCTCCGCTGGACCGTCCGCAACAACGTCGAGTTCATGACCGACAGCCGCGAGAAAGCCGACAAGCTGATCGAGGCGCTCAACGCCGCCGGACATCCGGTGGGGGGGACCGGCAACTCGGTCACCGCCGTGGGGCATACCCAGGGGTGGCTCCATTGCGATATCCCGGCCACCGACGCCTCCGGCGTCAACAAGTCGATGATGGACAACCTCTACGACGAGTTCATCAAGGAAGAGATGCCCAACCGGGTGCGTCTGGCCACCTCCTGCTGCGAGATCAACTGCGGCGGACAGGCCGACATCGCCGTGGTGGTCCAGCACACCCGCCCGCCGCGCATCGACCACGAGACGCTGGCGGCCACCTGCTCCATGCCCTCCACCGTGGCCCGATGCCCCGTGGCGGCCATCCGCCCCACCACCGTCAACGGCAAGCAGTCACTGATGGTGGTCGAAGAGAAATGCATCTGCTGCGGCGCCTGCTTTGGCGCCTGCCCGTCGATGGAGATCAACCACCCCGAACATTCCAAGCTGGCCATCTGGGTCGGCGGCAAGAACTCGAACCCCCGGTCGAAGCCGACCAACATGAAGCTGGTGGCCTACGGCCTGCCCAACAACCCGCCCCGCTGGCCGGAGGTCAACGCCGTCGTCCGCAAGATCCTGATGACCTACAAGGAAGACGCCCGCGCCTGGGAGCGGATGGGGGAGTGGATCGACCGGATCGGCTGGAAACGGTTCTTCGAAAAGACCGGCCTGCCGTTCGACGAGTACATGATCGACAACTACCGGCACGCCCGGACGTCGTTCAACCAGTCCGCCCACGTCCGCTTCTGAACAGGAGGGTTCCATGACCGTATCGAATCCCGTTCTGGACCGGGCGCTGGCGCACCCCGTCGGAACGTTCTCCCAGGAGACCGGGCTCGACCGGATCGTCGCCTTCGGCGACCGGAGCCACAAGTGCCCGGTCTACGCTCTCCGCGTCCCCCCCTGCTCCGACGGCTGTCCGGCGGGGGAAGACATCCGGGGGATCAACAACATCCTGCGCGGCGTCGAGGAGAAGCCGTCGAAGGACAAGTACGAGGCGGCCTTCCGGCGCCTCACCGACACGAACCCTTTCCCCTTCGTCATGGGGCAGGTCTGCCCGGCGCCCTGCCAGAAAGCCTGCAACCGCCAGCATCGGGACGAGACCGTCTCCATCAACGCGGTGGAGCATTTCCTCGGCCGCTACGCCATCGACAACAAGCTTGGATTCCCCAAGCCGGAGAAGGAAAGCGGCAAGAACGTCGCCGTCGTCGGGGCCGGCCCCGCCGGGCTTTCCGCCGCCTATCACCTTCGCCGCAAAGGGCACGGCGTCACGATCTACGAAGCCAACACCCAGTTGGGCGGCATGATGCGCTACGGTACCCTCGGTTACCGGGTCTCCCGCGAGGGGCTCGAAGCCGAGATCGGGCGGATCATCGACATGGGGGTCACGGTCAAAACCGACGTCAAGATCGGCGCCGACATGAGCCTCGACGAACTGCGGGCGAAGCACGACGCAGTCTTCCTCGGCGTCGGCGCTCAGAAGGGGCGGGTTCTGCCGGTCCCTGGATCGGAAGGGGTCACTTCGGTATTCGACACCATCGCCTTCCTCAAAGAGTTCGAGTCGACCGGGAAGACCCGCGCCGGAAAGAACGCACTTGTCGTCGGCGACGGCGACGTGGCCATGGACGCCGCCCGGCTGGCCCTGCGCATCGGGGCGAAGGCGACGATCCTCTCCGGCGTCAGCCGAGCCGACATGAACTGCTCTGCCTTCGAGTTCGACGAGGCGACCCACGAAGGCGCCACGTTCCACTATCAGGTCGGCGTGAAGGAAGTTCTCGCCCAAAACGGCGTCATGACCGGCGTCACCCTGGTGAAGATGGTCAAAAAGGAAAAGGGGGAGGAAGGGTGGAACCACCCGGTCCCCTTCTTCCGCTACAAGGAGCAGCCCGGCTCCGCATTCACCGTCGCGGGGGACTCGTTGATCTTCTCCATCGGTCAGGCCACCGACATGACCGGCCTTGAGGCGGCCTGCAACGGGAAACCGTTCCTGAACGTCGACCACAACCAGCAGGTGGTCGGGCTCGACGGGGTCTTCGGCGGCGGCGACGCCCAGAAGATCGAACTGATCACCACCGCCATCGGCCACGGGCGCAAGGCGGCCGCGTCGATCGACCGGTTCCTCGCCGGGCTCGAACAGCCCCGCAAGGCGAAGAACGACGTCGTCAAGTACGAGAAACTGAAGTGGGACTACTTCCTCCCGTCGAAAGGGAGCCAGCGGATCCACAAGAAGTTCGACTACGTCATCGGCAACTTCGAGCCGTTCCTCGAAACCATCCCCGCCGCCGCAGTGAAGTCCGAGGCCGAACGGTGCATGAGTTGCGGCCTCTGTTTCGAATGCAAGCAGTGCAAGGTCTACTGCCCGCAGGAGGCCATCGAGATGTACAAGAACAACCCGGTCGGCGAGGTGATGTTCACCTTCTACGAAAAGTGCGTCGGCTGCCACATCTGCTCGGAGATCTGCCCCACCGGCTACATCGACATGGGGATGGGGGAATAAGGAGAGCCTTTCTATGGATACGAAACAGCTTATCGCCGCCGTACGGAAGGCCTGCGACGAGGCGACCAACTGGGCCGTCACCGGCTGGGAGATGCGGTGGGGGATGAACCAGGTTCCGGTCAACACGCTGGCGGAGGCGAAGGCCAAACCGGCCACCTTCGTCAACCGGCAGGAGGCGCTGGCCTACTGGTCCGACATCGAAGAGATGGGGGCCGAATGCGCGGCCTGCGGGACGAAGGCGCTGGCCGCCCTGGAAAAGGGCGATCTGGGCGCCGCCGCCAACGCGGTCTACTTCGCCAAGTTCACCGAGAAGAAGTTCAACAAACAGACCCCCACCTGGGGCTCGCTGTCGGACACCCTTCACGGCTTGCTCTGACCCCGTCGTCGCCAGAACGCCGCCCGCCCTTCCGGGGACGGGCGGTTTTGTTTTGCGCAAGGGACGACGCCGATTTTGCCGTTCGACGGGGCCGGTCGGATGGGTATACTGGTCGGATGGACATCAACCTCGCGAAGCTCCTCATTGTCCTCTTCTTCGCCAGCGGTTCGATCATGGGGATCGTGACCATCGCCACGCTGGCGTTGCTGAAGGGGAAAGGGGGTCACCCGCCGACGGCGTCGCAGGCGCGGGCGCTCAAGATGCGGCTGGTCAAGCTGGTGTTGGGTCAGGCGGCGGCCATGACGGCGCTGATCGGAACGGTACTCGCGCTCCTGAAAGGGTAAGGGGAGAACCTCACCGCCAATAGGTGCGGTGGCGACACGCCGCGCAACCGGGCGTCGCGTAGGCCCGCCCCCCTTCGGTCGCTTCGTAACAGGCGGCGTGGAAGAGAGCCTTGCAATCGGGGCATTGACGGACCGGACCGTCGGCCAAAGGATGGTCGCAATGGGGACAACGTCGCTCCCGCTCGTCGGGAGTGGTCGCTCGGGAGGGGGCGGCCCACCATCGGGCTTCGGGGGGAAAATCGTCGTCTCGAACCGGCTCTTCTTCAGCCCTTAACATCCGCCAGTAGATACGTATCACCTGCCACACGTTCATCGGCGCACTCAACGAAACGCGAAAGCGGTATTCGCCTTTCCCGTATGTCGTCAGATATCCTTGACGTCGGCCGCGTCTTTTTTGCGGACGATGCGGGTGGCGGCCATCTTGATCTTGGTGGAGAGCACCTGCCGGACCGTCTCCATGCTCTGGTAGAGCTTCAGCTCTTCCTTGTCAACCACGTCCACCGCCCCGATGTCCTCGGCGCGCAGGCGCATCTTGCTCCCCTTCTGGGCCACGGAGGAGACGATAATGATCGGCTTCGGATAGTGGACCATCAGCTTCTTCAGGAACGAGACCCCGTCCATCTTCGGCATGATGATATCGAGCGTGATCACGTCCGGGTCGAGTTCGAGAATCTTCGTGCGGGCCTCGAACGCGTCCGCCGCCTCGCCGATGACGTGGATCTCCGGGTCGTCCGCCAGCGCGCGGCGGAGGACCGAGCGGACCGTTGAGGAGTCGTCGACGATCAGCGTGCGGATCTTCCGGTTGGCCAGATCTTTCTTCTTCTCTTCGAGTTGGGCCCGCTGATCCGACTTCTGGATCATCCGGACCTCCACGTCGCCGGTGGTGTTGTCAAAGAAGATCTTGCGCCCCAGATCGCCTCCCACATCTTCAAAGGCGATCCGGATTCCCTTCTTCGCCAAAATCGACCGGGCGATCTCGATGTTGCGGTCTCCCACCTTGAAGCCGGTGTTCAGGTGCCCCACCACCGCCCCGCCGCCGTAGATCTTCGCCACCAGGTTGGCCGGGTTCGGTTCGATCTTGGCGAACTGCTCCAGCAGTTTTTCGGTGGCGTAGTCGCCGTACTTGGCCAGCATCCCGTCGTTGGTTCCGCTGGGAAGCATGTAGTGGTTCATCCCTCCCCCGTTCCCCCCCTTGCTGTAGAGGCAGACGGCCACGCACGAACCGAGCAGCGTGGCGATGACGGTCGGCTGGCGAATGACCACCAACTCTCCGGGAAGGATGAAGATGCGCTTTTTTTCCATGGAACGACAGCTCGGTTGGATGCGGTATGGTAAGGGAATCAAGCCGCGATTAGTATATCATGACAACAGCGCCGATACGGCGCCGCACACCGCAGGGCCGATGCGCCGCCACGGGAGTCGATGTTCAAGATTCGCAGTGTAGCCGAACTTTCCGCCGTCGGGACCGGCCCCGCCCAGGAAGGGCTTGTCCCGGTGACGCGCCCGCTGGTCGTCGAGATCGGACGGGAGCCGATCATGATCCTCGGACGCCGGGAGCCCCGCTCGGTCTCCCTCCTGTTCGCCTACGCCACCCCGCAGGACTTCGGCGACACCGTCCGCGCCTTGTGGCAGGACTACCGCCAGCGGTTGGAGGCGCAGGGCGGCGCCCCACAAGAGGTGACGGCGCTGGTCGTGGGGGGATCGGATCACGCCCGCTGGAAGGCCAACAAGCTGATCGCCACAGCGCAGAAGGGGGGCGCCGGGGAGGTCCTCACCGCGTCGCTCAACGGGGCGCTGTACCGGACCGTGCGGATCGACCCGGCCACCGGCGAGATATTGCTGCGGGAGGCTCCGGTGGTGGCGGCCCACACCAACCCCGGCTCCGCCAGTCTGACTCTCGACGACGATCTCACCGGGTTCGGCGCTCCGGGGGGGGGAGACGTGGTGGCCAACGCCACCCGCTTTTTTCGCCACGAGAAGACCTTCTCCGCGCTGACGGAGCGGGTCATCCCGCAGTTCCTGCAAAACCGCCCCGACGAGACGTTCACCCTCTGGTCGGCGGCGTGCAGCAACGGAACCGAGGCCTATTCCTACGCCATGTACCTCCACCGGCTCTTCACCCGCATGAAGTTCCCCCCCCGGTTCCGGATTCTCGCCACCGACTACAACCGCAGCCTGGTCGAGTTCGCCGCGAAAGGGGTTTACGAGCCGACCAAGAGCGACCTGGCCACCTACCGGGGGCTGTTCTCCGCCTACGGAACCGTCACCGACAAGAACGTCGCCTTCAACGATACCGTCAAGCGGCACATCACCTTCAAGCAGTACGACCTGCGCAAGCTGCCGCCGTCGGACAAGTTCTGCTATATCGTGGCGGCCAATGTCTTCCAGTACTACCAGCCCGACGCCCGCAGAGGGCTACTGACGAACCTCTCCCACGCGCTGCGGCCCGGGGGGTATCTCTTCGCCAATCCGTACAGCCCCGGCATGGCGCGGGACGCAGGGCTCGAACCGGTGGGGGAGTACCAGCTCTACCACCTCCCCTGCGACGCGCGCTGACCGGCGCGCGCCGGGCGACGCGGGGTCAGCCCTCGCGCTTCTTGAGGTTCTCCCGAATCTTTGAGACGAAGAGGTTCAGCGAGAACGGTTTGACGATGTAATCGTCGGCGCCGCTTTTCAGCGCCTGAAGCACATGGTCCTTGTCGGCCACCCCGGTGACCATGATGACCACCGCCTCCCGGCAGCGGCTTTTCTCCCCCCGGATCGCCTTGAGGACCTCCATCCCGTCGGCGTGGGGAAGCTCCCAGTCGAGCAGGATCAGGTCGAACCGGTCCACCGCCACCGTGCGGATCGCTTCGGTCCCGTTGTCGGCCGACTGCAACTCGCTGATTCCCGCGTCGCGCAGGAAGCGCATTTCGAGCGTGCGGGAGCTGGGAAGGTCTTCGACCACAAGGGCGCGCAACTTTGAATAGTCCTTGATCATGCGGGTTCGTTCAGAGCAGGGCGGCGATAAGGACACGGATGTCGGCGGCGTCGAACGGTTTTTTCAGGATGCTGTCCGCCCCCATTTTTCTGGCCTTTTCGAGGTAATTCACCTCCGCCGATCCCCCTCCCACGCCGGAGATGGCGATGATCGGCATCGTCGGCTTCTTTTTCTTCAGCGAGGCGATGAGGGTCAAGCCGTCCTCCTTGGGCATGTTCAGGTCGGTCACCACCAGATCGGCCCCCTGCTCGTCGAAACAGGCCTCCCCTTCGGCGCCGTTGGCCGCCTCAGCGACGGTGTGCCCATCCTCTTCCAG
>JADGCD010000096.1 GCA_015229165.1 Nitrospinota bacterium
ATGGCCGGATCGATGGCGACCGCCTTGAACAGGCCGCTCTCCCAGTCGTTCTCGGGCAGGGGGGCGCGGCGGTATTTGGGGCCGCCCCAGGGGCTGTTTTTCAGGAAGGGGGGCTTTTTGCTCACGGCTGGGGGTTCCTTTCCTCCCGGATCGACGCCCGCTGGTAGACCGCCACCGAGGCGACCACCACCCCAGCGGCCACGGTGGAGCCGGGGTCGGGGAGCTCGCCGAAACCGAGGGCGGCGTAGAGCAGGGCGAAGAAGGGGATCAGCAGTTTGTAGTTGGCCGCGTCGGCGGCGCCGACGAGCCGCATGCCGACGTTGAAGAGCAGGATCGGCGCGCCGACGGAGCAGAGGCCGTAGACCAGCCCCAGCGCCGACTGACCGGCCGAGTGGAAGTCGAGCAGTCCGCCGCCCGCGGCCACGCCCAGCGCGACGATAAACGACAGGGCGAAGTTGCGCTTGGTGGCGGCAACGGCCCCCAGCTCCCGGACGGTCGGCTCGAAGACAATGGTCATCGTGGCGATCAGCGCCGCCGCCAGCAGCAGGGCGGCCACCCCTTCGGGGCGCCCTTCCACGTTTCCCTGCGCCAGCGTGACGGCCACGACGCCGCCGAATCCTGCGGCCATGGCCACGACCTGGACCGGGGTGAACCGCTTTCGCCCCAGTAGCCACGAAAGGAGGGCGATCATCAGGGCGTTGCTGATGACCAGCACGGCGGCAAGACCGGGGCTGACGATCTGCGATCCGTAGAGGGTCAGGAACGGCGTCGCGGCCACCCCCGCGCCGCAGTAGGCCAGCGGCCCCCAGTGGCGCCGGGGGGTGGCGAAGCTTTTGTCCCGGTCGATGAGGATCAGCAGGAGGGTGGAGGCGAAGAGCCCGTGGAGGGCGATCATGTAAGGGTGATGATCGACGGCGATGTAGTGGGAGGCGATGTAGCTCGATCCGGCCAGGGCGGCGAAGAGGAGCAGGGAGGGGCGCGCCCGCCGTCCGTCGTGGATCGGCGCGGCGTCGGGGGGCGCGGGGACGACGATTTCGGGGGCGATGAGGCCGTTCACGGGGCCACCTCCCGGAGGGCGTCCAACATCCGCAGGGTCATCAGGTTTCGCAGATTGTAACCGTAGGCGAGACCCGAGGCGGACAAATCCCCCCCGCCGCCGGGGGCGACGCTCGGATGGACCCCGTCGGCGGACAGTCCCCGGTCGGGCAGGGCCGCCATCGCGGCGCCGTAGTCGACCAGCGGGAGGCGCCGCTCCCGGGCCAGCCGGGCGACGATGCCGTTGACCCGCGCCACATCGGCGGCAAGGGTCGCGACTGCCAGCGGGGGGATGGTGAAGAGGACCGGCGCGACGCCTGCCCCTTCGAGCCGGTCGAGGATCGCGGTCAACGACGCTTCGTACCGGTCGACCATCCCGCGCTGGACGTCGTTGGTTCCGAACATGACCAGCGCGACGCCGGGGCGGATGACGGATAGCTCGCAGGCGAGCGGGGTCATGCCGGGACAGCCGCCCCCGGCGGCCAGCGGGTCGTCGGCGGTCCAGCCGCCGATGGCGGTTTCGGCGGAGCGGTTGAAGGAGTTCCGTCCGTCGGGGAGGGGGGTGGCGCCGTAGAAATCGATGGCCTGTCGCAGTTCGGGGGCGTCGCCGAGGTCGTAGCCCCCCTCTCCTAAGGGGGCGAGGAAATGGGTGGAGGCGGTGATGGAGTCCCCCACTTTGGCGAAGACGTTCCACCGCATGCCGTTGGCAGCGCCGACGGCCCTGAGCGCGGCCAACCGCTGGCGCACGTTTTCGTCGAACAGCTCTGTTTTCGGCGACCCGGCGGCGCCCCCCCCTCCCCCGCCGCACCCGGCAAGAGCCAGCGTCGCCAGAGCGACGGCGATTGTCCGGGTCATGGCCGCATTCCGGCGTGGGCGAGGATGGCGGCGCTGGCGGCTTCGGGGAGCGGCTCTTTGCCGAGGTCGGGGATGGTGACGCGGCGTCCATCGGGGGCGGTCAGCAGAAAATGCTGTCCCTCCCTCCCGGCGCGGGTCCATCCGACGAGGGTGAGGACGCGGACCAGTTCGCGCCCCTGATACGGCTTGAGGGACATGGCTATTTGTTGGTGACCGGATAGTCGAGGTGGAGCCGCGCCGGGCTGACGGGGGCGCCGAGCCAGAGGGTGGCGGCGTCCATGACGCGGGGGCGGATCAGCTCCAATGTGGCGCCGACGGTGACCATGCCGGGGAGGTCGGGGCTGTCGGCCCAGAATCCCCCTTCATCGGCAGGGTGGATGACGATCCGGTAGGTGTTGTTCATCGCCCTATTTTAGCAGGTCGTTTGACAGGTGGGCGGTTCGGGGCGACTATGAGAGGGTGTCTCTGTCCATCAACCTGCCGGGAGTAAAAAGATGCCGACGCCGAAATCGCCTCAGAACGCGCCGTATGTGGTGACGCTGGAGCCGGGAACCTACATGTGGTGCGCCTGCGGCCTGTCGAAGAACCAGCCGCATTGCGACAACGCCCACAAGGGGACGGAGTACGAGGGGACCAACCTTGCCGCAAAGATGTTCGAGATCGACGGGAACGAACCGAAACAGGTGGCGCTCTGCGGCTGCAAGAAGACCGGCAATCCCCCCTACTGCGATGGCACCCACGCGCTGTAGGACGAGGATGTACTTTCTTTGAAAACGAAGTTCCCCCGGAACGGTAATCCAATCAACTTACCGGGGGTTGAAAGTACCAAAGAAACTTTGTCTCTTCGGTGATGAGTGGGGATGTGGCATCCCCACTCATCACCGAAGGGGGCAACGACTCTACGATGCTTTCTTTAAGGGAAAGCGCATCCCATCCCAAGGGCGGGGAACCCGTGCAATAGGGGATTTCCCATTCCGCCCCGTCCCAACGATCCTGCGCAACGAACCGCCCGCCGACCATGCGGCCAGCGGGCGGGATGAGCCGTCTTCCACTCCCTGCTAGTACTTCGCCCCTTTTCCGTCTTTATAAACGACAGCGTTGTACTGTTCCCACCAGGCGCGGCCAAGACCCGATTCGACTTGGCAACCGGGCCATTCTCGCTTATCGATGGGGAGTCCCAGAGAGACGCGAATCGGCTCGTCTTTGAATCCGCCGTAGGTCATGGCGTCGGAATAATCGGATGCGTAGACGATCCGTTTGACGTTGGCCCACGCCATGGTGGAGTAGCACATGGGGCAAGGGGCGCCGGAGGTGTAAAGGGTCGCTCCGGCGAGTTCATCGAGGCCGTGACCGTTATCGTGGGTCGCCTGCCGGATGGCGTTCATCTCGCCGTGACGCGACGGGTCGCCTTCTTTGAGGACGGTGTTCCAGCCCTCGCCGAGAATCTTCCCGTCTTTCACGATCACCGCGCCGAAGAGTCCTCCGTCGGGGGCATGGCCATGCATTGCCTGCGCCGGATTGTGCGACGCAAGTTTGATCGCCCGTTTAATGA
Source organism: Nitrospinota bacterium (assembly GCA_015229165.1). Classification (GTDB taxonomy): domain Bacteria; phylum Nitrospinota_A; class UBA7883; order UBA7883; family JADGGD01; genus JADGCD01. Next base: position 3,443 of record JADGCD010000096.1, read on the forward strand.
ATTTCAGGTCGATCTCGGTCTGCTCTTTCGATGCGGTCGCCGCGCACTGGACGTTCCCTTCCGACCCCGCATCGGAGACGACCGCGAATTCCTTTGAGGGGAGGTCGGGCGCCTCATCGACCCATTTTTGCGTCTGGGCCGGGGTGTAGCCGTAGAAGGTCTTCGGTTGAGGCGCGTCGGAATGGTCGTCCGCCGACGCGACGGTCGGGGTCGTGAAGGCGAACGCAATGAAGAGAAGCGCAGCAGTAGAACCCGAGATTTTCATCGAAAACGGCTCCTTGAGGAGGGGGTATGGAATGGTCCATCGCCCCTGTCGTCTCAAGGGGCCATATCCGGATTTACGCTACCACCGCCGCCACCCCCTGTCAAACAAGGGGTCAAACAGAACCGCCCGCCGACCATGCGGCCAGCGGGCGGGATGAAAACTCTTCAACGAAAACTTAAGGCTTCGCAGGTTCGAGCCAGTTTGGTTCCGCCGGACGGGCCGGAATGCGAGGCGTACTGGCAGTACGTCGAGCGTTCCGGTCCGACGGCGGGGCCGAAATGGCCGAAGATGCGTAGCCGCTTAATGCCTCAGCACTTGGTGTAGCCACACCCCGTGCATTTGAGACACCCCTCCACATGTTCCAGCGCGCCGGAGCAGTCCGGGCAGACGCCACCGGCGGGGCCGGTCTGCGACAGTTCGCTTTTCAAATCCATCAGCGTCATCGGGGCGGTGGCGATGACGGCGGCTTTGTCGGCGTCCCCCTGGCGCTCCTGCACCTTGATCCACCGGCCGATGGACTTCGAAATGGCGTCGGCGCAACTGGTGATCCGCACCCCTTTCTCCCACGCCGGGGTGTGGCACGAGATCCCCATCAACTGCTTGCGGATGTCCTCCAGCGAGATGCCGGAGCGCAACGCCAGCGACACCAGACGCCCGATCGATTCGGTCTGCGAGGCGGCGCACCCCCCGGCCTTGCCGATCTGGGTGAACAGCTCGAAGGGGTTCCCCTCGGCGTCGTGGTTGATGGTGACGTACATCGCGCCGCACCCGGTGTTCACCTTCTGGGTGGAGCCGAAGATCATCTCCGGCCGGGGTTTGGCGTGCAACTTGCGATCGACCGGAGCGGGCGCCGGGGCGACGGTGGCCTCCGCCTTGGTGTCTTTATAGGTGGCGCCGGTGGTCAGCACCTGCTCGCTACGGCTGCCGTCGCGGTAAATCGTCACCCCTTTGGCGCCCAGCTGGTAGGCCAGCTCGTAGACTTTCTTCACGTCGTCGCGGGTGGCTTCGTTGGGGAAGTTGACCGTCTTCGACACGGCGTTGTCGGTGGAAGCCTGGAACGCCGCCTGCATCCGGATGTGCCACTCGGGGCTGACGCCGTGGGCGGTGACGAAGACCTCCCGCACGTCGGCGGGGATGCTCTGCTCGGTCTCGATATGCCCGGCGAAGGCGATCCGCGCCATCAGCTCCTCGTCCATGAAGCCCCGCTCGTTGGCCACCTTCTCGAAGATCGGGTGGACCTCCACCATCCGGTCCTTGTCCATGACGGTGCGGATGTAGGAAAGCGCGAAGAGCGGCTCCACGCCCGAACTGCACCCGGCGATGATCGAAATGGTGCCGGTGGGGGCGATGGTGGTGGTGGTCGCGTTGCGCAGCCGCTGGCCGTGGGGCTTGTCGTAGATGGAGCCGGGGAAGTTCGGGAACGCCCCCCGCTGGGCGGCCAGCTTGGCGCTGGCTTTCTTGCTCTCCACGTCGACGAACTCCATGATCTCGCGCGCCAGGTTGAGCGCCTCTTCGGAGTTGTACGCGATCCCCAGCATGATCAGCATGTCGGCCCACCCCATGACGCCGAGGCCGATCTTCCGGTTGGCCTTGGTCATCTTGTCGATCTTGTCGAGGGGGTAGTTGTTCATGTCGATGACGTTGTCGAGGAACCGGACGCCGATGTGGATCGTCCGGCGCAGGCGCGCCCAGTCGACGGCGCCGTTCTCGGTGTCCACGAGGCGGGCCAGGTTGATCGACCCAAGGTTGCACGACTCGTACGGCAACAACGGCTGTTCGCCGCAGGGGTTGGTCGACTCCATCTCGCCGACGTGGGGGGTGGGGTTGTCCCGGTTGATCCGGTCGATGAAGACGATGCCGGGATCGCCGTTGGCCCAGGCGGAGTCGACGATCTTTTCGAACACCTCGCGGGCGTTGAGCTGGCCGACCACCTCGCCGGAGGAGGGCATGATCAGGTCATACTTCTCGTTTTTCTCCACCGCCTTCATGAAGGGGTCGGTCATGGCGACGGAGATGTTGAAGTTGGTGAAACCAACGTTGTCCCGCTTGCAATTGATGAAGTCGAGGATGTCGGGGTGGTCGACGCGAAGAATGCCCATGTTGGCGCCCCGGCGGGTGCCGCCCTGTTTCACCGACTCGGTGGCGGCGTCGAAGACTTTCATGAACGACACCGGCCCGGAGGAGACGCCGCTGGTGCTGCGGACCCGCGACCCTGCGGGGCGAAGCCGGGAGAAGGAGAATCCGGTGCCGCCGCCCGATTTGTGGATCAGCGCGGTGTCGCGCACGGCGTCGAAGATCGACTCCATCGAGTCTTCGACGGGGAGGACGAAACAGGCGGAAAGCTGTTGCAGCTCGCGCCCGGCGTTCATCAGGGTGGGGGAGTTGGGGAGGAACTCCTGCCGGGCCATGACGGCGTAGAAAGCCTCCTCGGCGGCCCGGACCTCCTCGGCGGAGCCGTAGCGGGCCTCGGCCTGGGCGATGTTGTTGGCCACCCGGCGGAACATGTCGGCAGGGGTCTCGATCACCTTTCCGGCGTCGTCTTTCTTCAGGTAGCGCCGCTCCAGCACCCGCATGGCGTTCTCGGAGAGAAAACTGTTGGGGTTCGGGGCCGATGTCAGCTCCGGGTCGGAGAGGTAGTCGTCGTCATGCGCCATAATGAACTCCTCGACCTGGTTCGCCGACATTCCGTTCCCGTTACCTGACATGCGCTCTCCCCTTATTGTGAAACGTTATTCTGTTTACTGCGTTCGCCCGGCGCCCGATCCGGCCCCCCCGGAGCAGGAACACCGATGATTTCAAGAGCCTTGCCCCTCCGCCAAAAACAGCCCCGGACAGCAGGCGTAACGGAGTGTGGCTATTTGCGGGGTCGAAGCCCCATTCGACACATGATGTAGTGTCTGAGATAAGAATACACCACCATATATGGTGCGTCAAACTTTTTTTATTCCACCGTTTTCCCGCCCTTACGCACACGGTTTTCCACAGCCGTTTCATGGTCCCCCCCTTGAATATCAAGCGCTCTCGATCTTTTCCACCGGGCGGCGCCTGGAGTTGTTTCGTTCGTTGTTCGCCATTTTCGCCCCCGGCTGGGGTGGGTAATGTGTGGGACAGTGGAGCCTCCCGCCGTTGACACGGGGCCATGCCGGGCGCATAGTCCCCTCATCGACTCCCCTCCGAGGTATGGGTCATGGGTTCCGTTCGTTCTCTGTCGATCTTCGCTTCCCTTCTCCTTGTCGGGTGCAGTTCCAGTTCCGGCGGGTCGGACACGACCACCCCGACGTTTCGGGGGAGCGTTTCGTATGTCGACGCCACTCCCGCCGCAGGGGGGGTGGTCGGCTCGATGCTGGTGGAGGGGCCGGTGGATGCGGCTTACGCCATCGACCGGATCGGGCTGACGATCATGGTGGACACCCGGTTCACCATTGACGGGGAGAAGCTCGACGGAGCGGCGGGGATCGCCCGGATCGCGCCGGGGGATCTGGTGGAGGGGTATGTCACCGGCCCGGTGGCCGAGTCGTATCCGGTGCAGGGGAGCGCCTCGTCGATTCAACTGGTTGAAGCGATGACGTGGAACAGCGCCTGCGTAGCGGACGCCGATTGTCGGCTGGTGGACACGACCTACGGATGGGGCTGCTGCTCCATCGGCGCCTGCCGGACCATCGACTACGCCGAGGAGCGATGGATCGCCGTCAACGGCGCCTGGTTCGACCGGATGCGGGGGGAGCGATGCCCCACCGCCGAACAGTGCGGCCCGGCGCCCGCCTGTCCCGACCAGATCGTCGGCGCCCCGCACGAGGCGGTCTGCGTGGCGGGCGCCTGCGTGAAGCGGTTGGCGCAATAAACTAGTTACTGGAACAACGGAACCCTATAACGTTGTTCCGAAGCGTCGGATCGCCGTTCATCCGGTCCGAAGCCCGCAGGAGGTCGGCGCCAGTGGGCCACGACCCGCCGCGAAGCACACGAAACGCTCCCGCCCGCGGTCCTGTTGGGTCCACCTGACCGTCGGCGTAATAGTTGCTGTTGTACCAATCACCCGTCCATTCCCAGGCGTTCCCCTTCCATTCCCTCTTTTTGGTAAAGTTTGTCGCATTCCATCGCCTTCTC
>JADGCD010000097.1:0-6669 GCA_015229165.1 Nitrospinota bacterium
CCGGGCCGAGCGGTTTCCCGCCACCGACGACGAGAAGCGGATGACCCTGGAGCGGATGGTCAAAGCCTTCACCATGGCCGGGTTCTTCGGACGCCCCCATGACGCCCGGACCATCGCCGAGCTGAGAGACATCGTCGGGCGGGCCAGCCTCGACAAGAAAGACGTGAAACTGCTGATGGGGATGTTCAAGAACGTCATCCGGGCCATCGGCGGTCGCGAATGACCGCGTCCGCAGCCGGAGCAAGGACGGGTCCGGGCGCGCGCGTCCGCGCCGCGACTCAGTAGAGTTTGAGCACCTTCTCCACGTCCAGTTCGAACTCATAGGGGCTGTTCCGCTCCGGCGAGACGGTCCCCTGCAGGGTGATCACCCGCCCGATATACTGCTCCAGGCGGAGCGCCTGCTCCCCCCGGATGTAGTAGCAGTTCTTGTTTCCCCGCTTGATCACCTCCGGCACCAGTTGCAGGTCGTCCCCGGTCAGGGGCATCAGGCGGCCGGTGACCGTCAGCGCCGTCCGGCCGGAGCCGCCGTTGCGGATGATCTCCTCGGTGGCCCGCAGAATCACCGGAAGGTCGCTTTTGGCCACTACCAGCATCTGGTAATCGATGGTCTTCTTCGGCGGGATGGAGTAGCTCTTCACTTCGTGACGATACTTGACCTCGACGATGATGGTTCCCGCATCCCGGATATCCCCCCCGCCCCGGGTCTGTCGCGAGAGACGGGTCAGGGTAAGGGCGAAATTGTCCATGGGGGGGGAGAAAAGCCCGATGATCATCTGCCGCGACCAGTCGATGCCGGTGACCTGTCGGCGAAGCTCCTGAATCCGTTGCTGGGTGGTCCGGTTCTTCAGCGAGGCGAACTGGGAGAGGGTGTATTCGAATCCCTCGCGGCTGCGCATCACCTGAATGTACGGGGGCTGCGTGACCGACGTCCCCGCGACGTTGGTGAGGAACTGGCCGGAAATGGTCCGGCTCACCGGCAGATCGACCGTGGCCCCCCGGGCGGCGGGGACCGGCCAGAGCAAGAGCGTGGCCAGAAGCAGGGGGAAGAGAACGGGTCGCATGATCCTGGGTATCGCTCCTTACGAGTCAAGCGGCAGCGGGGACTGGCGGATGGCCGATTCCTGCGGCGGCGCCAGCCCGATATGTGCGAAGGCCCGGGGGGTGGCCATCCGCCCCCGGGGAGTCCGTTGCAGGAATCCCTCCTGTATCAGGTAGGGTTCGATCACCTCTTCGATGGTCTCCCGCTCCTCCGACAACGAGGCGGCCAGCGTCTCCACCCCGACCGGTCCCCCCCGGAACGTCTCCACCACCACCCGGAGCAGGCGCAGATCCATCTTGTCGAGCCCCAGCCGATCGACCTCCAGCATCCCCAGCGCCTCGTCGGCCACGGCGGCGTTGATGGTTCCGTCCGCCTTCACCTCGGCGAAGTCGCGTACCCGGCGCAGCAGACGGTTGGCGATCCGGGGGGTGCCCCGGCTCCGTCCGGCGATCATTCGAGCGCCGTCGGCGGTCAGCGGGACGCCGAGGATGACGGCGGAGCGGGTCAGGATGACGGTCAACTCGTCGGGGGTGTAGTAGTCGAGCCGGTGGATGATGCCGAACCGGTCCCGCAGGGGGCCGGTCAGGAGACCGGAACGGGTGGTGGCCCCCACCAGGGTGAAGGGGGGCAGCGTCAGGTTGATCGACCGGGCGGCGGGCCCCTGCCCGAGGATGATGTCGATCTGGAAATCCTCCATCGCCGGGTAGAGAATCTCCTCCACCACCGGGGCGAGGCGGTGGATCTCGTCGATGAAGAGGATGTCCCGCGCCTCCAGCGTGGTCAGCAGCGCCGCCAGATCCCCCGCCCGCTGGAGAGACGGGCCGGAGGTGACCCGGATGCGGGCGCCCATCTCGTGGGCGATGATGTGGGCGATGGTGGTCTTGCCCAGTCCCGGCGGGCCGCAGAAGAGGGCGTGATCGAGCGGCGCCCCCCGTCGCCGGGCCGCCTCCACGAAGACGGCCAAGTTTTCCTTGAGTGAACGTTGCCCGACGTATTCGACCAGCGTGGCCGGGCGAAGCCCCGCTTCGAACCCCTGCTCTTCCGGGGGCTCGAAGGCCGGGTTGGTGATCCGCTCTTCGATCATCGCGTCGGGGCTTATCGGGCGACCGTTTCCTTCCCCTCCCGCATCGGCGCGGTCACCGCTTCGAACCGGGTGAGGGGGAGGTACTGGATGACTTCTTTGCCGGGAACCCCCTGGGTCACGAAGACCCCCTTGTCGGGGAAGTACCACTGGAAGGCTTTCGGGTCGAGCTTGACCACGCTGGAGGGCTTGCCGAACCGGGCGGCGATGACCTGATCGGACAGGTCGTTCTCGGGAATGAAGGTGAGCCCTTCGACCATGAAGGTTTCGGCGGCCGCCACGTCGGCGTCGGTGAGGGCCACCTGGATCATGCCGCCGGGGATCCGGTAGGCCTTGCCGGCCCGTTCCCGGGCGCCGTCGGCCCAGCCGCTGTCGACGGCGATGTTGGCGATCGCCGAGCCCCCCATCCCCCCTGCCACCACTTCGCCGTAGGAGGCCTCCAGCGACCAGCCGGTGGTCTCGGACTGGAAGAGGGAGACGCGGGGCTTCTTGCCGAAGGACTGGTTGGCCCGCTGGACGGTGTCGGCGCCGATGACGATCCCCATCACCTGGATGGTTCCGTTTTCCTTGACCGTGATGTCCCAGGGGGCGTCGTGGATGGGGCGCCCCTCCTGCGAGCGTTCCAGACCGAAGACGAACAGGCTGGTGATGGCGGCGATGATGCCGAGAACAAGGACGGCGGCGATGAGGAAACGGCTCATGATCGGACAACACCTCGGGCTGGGAAGAAGGAAACGCGCCGCCGACCGGTCGGCGTCCGGTCATCATACCATCCGCCCGGCCAAAAAGCAGGGGCTCCCCCCTCCTGCCGGGGGCGAAACAAAAAACCCCCTCGACCGGTCAGGGTCAGGGGGGCAAGGCCGCAGGCGATTTCGTCGCTGAGATCGCACGCCGCCGCAGGGGGGAGGGCGCCCGGGGGGGGCGTCTCCCGTCAGGCGGAGAGCTTGTTGACCTGCAGGGCCAGTCGGCTGATCCGCCGGGCGGCGTTGTTCCGGTGGATGACCCCTTTGGAGGCCGCGGCGTGGAGGGTGCTGGTGGCTTCCTTCAGAAGCTCGGCGACCGCCGCCGTGTTCTTCTCTTCGATGGCCTGGCGCAGTTTCTTTACCGCCGTCCGGCAGGCGGAGCGGACACCCTTGTTGCGCTCGGTCCGGACTTCAGTCTGGCGGACCCGCTTTTCGGACGACTTGTGATTAGGCACGGTACGAAAACCCCACTGTGGTTGATCGGTAAATGGGAAATTATGGTGAAACGGACGGTTCTTGTCAAGCGGTTCCTCGCCCCCCTCCCGTTCGGCCACCCGGGGCGGCCAACGGGCGGGGTGGCGCTCCCCGTCCCGACCGGGTATGATGGTTCCCCTATGGACCCGATACGCATCGCGCTTCCCAAGGGGCGCAACCTGAAACCGTCGGTGGCCCTCTTTCGGGCCATCGGGCTCGACTTCACCGAGGCGCTGGGCGATTCGCGCAAGCTGATCTTCGACGCCCCCGGCGCCCCGGCGTCGGCCATCATCGTTCGGGACGCCGACGTCCCCACCTACGTCGAGAACGGCGCCGCCGACTTCGGCGTCTCCGGGGCCGACCAGCTTGCCGAGCAGCGCCGCGACCTGTACGAGCCGGTCGATCTCGGTTTTGGTTACTGCCGCCTGGTGGTGGCCGAGCCGAAAGAGCTGTCGCTCAGGGACAACCCGAAGGAATGGGTCCACCTGAAGGTGGCCACCAAGTTTGTCGGAATCACCGAGCGCCACTTCGCCCGCCGGGGGGTGCAGATCGAGATCATCAAGCTCTACGGCTCCATCGAACTGGCGCCGCTGGTGGGGCTGTCCGACCGGATCGTCGATCTGGTCTCTACCGGCGCGACGCTGAAGCAGAACGGTCTGGTGGAGGTGGAGCAGATCATGGAAGCCACCGCCCGCCTGGTGGTGAACCGGGCGTCGCTGCGGACCAAACGGGCCACCGTGGCCCGGATTATTGAGCAGGTCACCGCCGCCCTCCCCACCCTCGACCTGCCGAAGTACGCCTGAGCGCCGTAGGGGGCGCCTCATCCTCGCGACGCGCGCGATCCTTATCTATAAGGGAGAAGGGCGCCCGGCGCGAATTCCTTCCACACCCGAAAAAAACCCTCAAGGGATTTTCTCCCCCCGACGATAGGTAGGTAACTGAGGGGAAAAACCCCGCAGAATCGGCGGTTCGACCGCCACCGCCGGGTGGTCCGGCTGGCAGTGGACGGTTTTCAGCAGGGACGCTGAAGGCCCAATTTCAAGGAGGAACGACCATGCCGTTACGCGTATATAACAACATCTACTCGTTGAACGCCCAGCGTCACTTGGGCAACAACAACGCCTCGTTGGGAACCTCTCTCGAGCGGCTCTCCTCCGGCCTTCGCATCAACCGGGGCGCCGACGACGCCGCCGGCCTTGCGATCTCCGAATCGCTGAGAGCCGACATCCGCTCGCTGCATCAGGCCCTGCGCAACGCCAACGACGGCATCAGCATGATCAACACGGCGGAGGGCGCCCTCTCGGAGCAGGCCTCCATCCTCGTCCGGATGCGGGAGCTGGCCGCCCAGGCCGCCACTGGCACCGTCGGCTCCACGGAACGGGCCACCATCAACCGGGAGTTCTCCGCGCTGCGCGACGAAATCGACCGCATCTCGTCGGTCACCGAGTTCAACGGCCAGAAACTGGTCGACGGCGGCCTCTCCAGCGCCGTCGGGATTCCCAGCCAGGTGGTCATCCATGTCGGCATGCAGGCCACGACCAACGACCGGATCAACCTGAACGTCGCCGTCGACCTGACCGCCATCGACTCCACCGGGCTCAACATCACCAACATCTCGGTGACCCACGCCCAGTCGGCGCTCGATTCGATGGCCCGGCTCGACTCGGCCCTGTCGGTGGTCACCAACGGACGCGGTCGCCTCGGCGCGGTCCAGAACCGGCTGATCCACACCATCAACAACTTGTCGATCTCGGCGGAGAACCTGCAAGCGGCCGAATCGCAGATTCGGGACGCCGACTACTCGATGGAAATCAGCAAGTTCACCCGGAACCAGATCTTGGTGCAGGCTTCCACCGCGATCCTGGCCCAGGCCAATCTGGTCCCGCAGACGGTCTTGCAGCTTCTGGGCTAACCGGCAAAAAGCCCCACCGGGGCTTCGCCGTCGAGAGTATAGGGTTCGGTCCGGCGCCACCGCCGGGCCCAACCCGCCGCAGAAACCACGGGTCACCATAGGACGGCGGCCCGAACGGTTCTTGGTCTGCGGGGTCGCCGACTCTGAAAAGAGAGGCGACCCCGCCCCTTTTTGGACGAAAAAATGGCCCAGCAGCAGGACTTGATGTGCAAATAGCTGTTTTATCAAGCTAATCAGTAACGCCCTGCCCGCATTTTTCTCTCAAGCTCTTTCTCCCCCTCTCCGATAAGAAGGCACAAGGTGGAAAACCTGACGCATCGTAAGGAAACAGGGCAATGGCAATCTCGGTTGACGGGCTGATCTCGGGCATGGACACGACCAGCATCGTGAAGCAGCTCATCGAGCTCGAAGGCCGCCCGATCACCCTCAAGCAGGGCAAGCAGGACGACCTGGCCACCCAGAAGCTGGCCTGGCAGGAGATCAACACCAAGCTGCTGGCCGTGGAGACCGCCTCCGAGAAGCTCAACTCCACCAGCAAGTTCGGGGCCCGCTCGGCCACCTTCGCCAACAACGACCCGACCACCGGTACGGTCCTTTCGGTGACCGCCGGTTCGTCCTCGGTCGTCGGTTCGTTTGACGTGACGGTCACCCAACTGGCCGCCGCCCAGAAATCGGCGCTGGACCAGACCTTCTCCTCCTCTTCTTCGGCGGTGGGCGCCTCGGGAACCCTGACCCTCAACGACGGGACCGCCCACAACATCGCGCTGACCACCGGGATGACGCTGGAGCAGATCAAGAACGCCATCAACGACAGCGGCGCGGCCCTCAACGCCACCATCATCAACTCGGGGACCACTGCGTCGCCGGCCTACCAGATCATCCTGACCGGCGACGAGACCGGCGCGGCCAACAGCTTCACCCACAGCGCCTCCCTGGACGCGGGGGCCTTTTCCTTCACGCAGAAGGTGGCGGCCAAGAACGCCCTCATGACCGTGGACGAGGTGGCGGTGACCAAATCGTCGAATACCATCACCGACGTCATCGACGGCGCCACGCTGAATTTGCAGACCCTCGGGTCGGGGACCATCACCCTGGGGGCCGACTTCGACGGGATCGTGGCCAACGTCAAGGGGTTCGTCGACGCCTACAACGAGGCGGCCAAGCTGATCCAGACACACAACAGCTACAACCAGGACAAAAACACCAAGGGGGCCCTCTTCGGCAACGCCACCCTGAACACGATCTACAACCAGATGCGCTCGATCATGACCACGGCCATCAAGGGGGGCGACGTCTCCGACACCAACACCCTGTCGTCGCTGGCCCAGATCGGCATCAAGAACGACAACGAAAACATCCTGACCGTGGACGAGACGAAGCTGCGGGACGCGCTGAAGGACAACTTCGCCGAAACCCAGAA
>JADGCD010000097.1:6682-7802 GCA_015229165.1 Nitrospinota bacterium
CCAGCGGAACCGGAACCTACACCATGGTGACGGCCAGCCGGAACACCACCGGCGGGGACTACAGCACCCGGGTGGTCGACACCGGCGGCGGGGTCTACCGCCTCCAGATGAAGGCGGCCGGCTCCTCCACCTGGACCACCATGGAGCAGGAGGGCTCGTTCGCCACCGGTCCCGACGGGACGCCGGTGGAGGGGCTCCTGCTGCGGACCGGAACGCTGGCGGCCGGTGACGTGGGAACCACCGGGACCATGACGGTCAAGGTGGGCGTGGCCCAGCAGATGAAGGACGCCACCGCGGCGTTCACGGAGTTTTCGAGCGAAGGGCTGATCTTCAACCAGTACAAGAGCATCGAGAGCCGCGACAAGGAGCTGCAGATCCAGATCAGCGACCTGTCGGAGCGGCTGGCCAAGAAGCAGGACGATCTCAAGATCAAGTTCGCCAACCTCGAAGTGTTGCTTTCGAAGCTGAACGCCCAGCAGCAGTACCTGAGCGGGCAGCTGGCCGGGCTGAGCGCGAACTGGAAGAAATAGGCGCCGACGTTATCCACGGACACGGAAACGGGAAAAGGAGAAGGGGACATGTACGGACAGGGACGACCGTTCGCCTATCAGGCGAACCAGGTCAGCACGGTCAACAAGAACAAGCTGGTGGTCATGCTGTACGACGGGGCCATCCGGTTCTGCACGGAAGCCCGCGACCGCTCGGTCCGGGGGGACATCGCAGGACGGGGACTGTATGTCAGCAAAACCCAGAAGATCGTGGCGGAGCTGATGAATTCCCTGAACCACGACAAGGGGGGGGAGGTGGCCAAGAGTCTCCACTCTCTCTACATGGAGGCGACCCGGCTCCTGACCAACGCGAACCTGAAAGGGCGACGCGAGGATTTCGAGTCGGTCATCCAAATGATGACGGAGGTCCGGGACAGCTGGAACGAGGTGATCAACGGTGGCGCCCCCGCCGCTGCCGCCGCTTCCCCGGCGATGGCTGCGGCTCCGTCGGCGCCGCCGCCGGGGACGGCCCGGTTCGCCTACCGCGCCTAACCCGCCCACGCGGCGGGAGCGCGGGGGTCTCGGCCCCCTACGCGGGGGCGGCGCGATCTTCCTCATGTCTTCTCATGGGC
>JADGCD010000098.1 GCA_015229165.1 Nitrospinota bacterium
CGATGGAATGCGGATACGCTCCGACCGGGAGCGGCGCCGCCTCTTCCCCGAGCGGGGCGGACGATATCGGGAGGGGGCGACAGAGCAGGTCTACCGGCGGTTGCGGGTGATGGCCGGATCAATTCTCGACACCGGATTCCACGCTATCGTCGATGCGGCGTTTCTGTCGATCCGTCAGCGGCGGGAGTTTCTCGCGTGGAGCAAGACCCGGAGGACCGAAGCGATCATCCTCGACTTCCCCGATCCCGGTGAGGAGGCGCTGGTCAGTCGGCTACGGTCGCGGGATCCCGACGATCCGTCGGAAGCGACGCCGGAGGTGGTGGCGCTCCAGCGGGAGCAGCGGGATCCTCTGACAGAAGAAGAGGCGCGCCATGCGGTACCCATCGACGACCGGACGTCGCCGGAGGAGGTGGCCCGCCTGATCGACAGGCCGTCACTCCCGTAACGTCTCAACACGGAGCTTCAACGCCGACCGAAAAGGCCCGGACGGCATGCGTCGTCCGGGCCTCTCGTTTCAAGGCGGATGGCTATCCCCGATCCTCCGGGACATGCTTCCACGAGAGGAGTATCCCCCTTCCCTCATCGCTGCGGGCGAACTCGACGAACGCCTTCACCGGCGCCGACGTCGCGCTGTTGGTGATGATGTTGAAGTCCTCGTAATAGGTATACGCGCCGGGAACGGTTTTCGGCGAAGGGAGAACCCCGTCGATCTTGAGAACCTTCACGTCGCCGCTTTCGTAGCCGTACAACTGGAGCCCGATGGCCCCCTCGTTTTCCGCGACGATGGTGTTGGTCCCGGTCATCGGATTCCCCTTCGTGGCGGGCGCGATGGTGCGCAACCCTTCGGTCTTCCCGGCGGAATCGGTCTCGAAGGTCATGGTCTCCAGCACGCACGGTTGCAGGTAGACGTTGTCGATGGGGGCGTCCTTGCCGCCCAGCTCTTTCCAGTTTCTGATGGAGCCGTTCATGATCCTCGCCGCCTGCTCTTTCGTGATGCTCGCAACCGGGTTGGCCTTGTTGACCACGAAAACGATCGGCGCTTTGCCCACCACGGTCTTGCTCAGGCTGGCGTCCAGTTGACCTTCGCCGAAGTTGAACGTAGAGACGCCGATGTCGGCCTTTTTGCCGAGGACGCCGCTGACACCCGAGCGGCAGGCGCCCTGCGTCACCTCCACGACGACGCCGCTTTTCGCCGTGAACGCCTCTCCCAACTTGCGCGCTACCGGCGCGGTGCAGGGGTCCCCCGCGATGACGATCTTCTCTGCAGCCAACGCGGCGGATGCGAAGACGAGAACCGCAGTGGCCAACATGCCACCCACAAATCGGAACAACGGCATGCTCATGGTCATTTCCTTTGCAATACGGACGTTTGGACGGGCGGGTCAGAAGGTCAGCAGCGTCATCAGATACCCCCATTCGGCGTTGTCGCTTCCCCCCGACCGTTCCTTGGCCGCCGTCCCGGGGAAGAAGAGCGAATAGCCGCCCGACAGTTTGAGATTGGGGCTGTAGCCGTAGGTCACGGTCAGATCCCACTCCTGCCCGGCGTCGGTCGAATCGCTCGGGTTGGCGTTCACATGGACCCGCGGGGCGGTCCCCACCACCGTCAGCCACTGGTCATGCGCCTCGGCCAGCTCGAACTTCCAGTAGTCGACCTGCACCGTCACCGGCCCGTCCACCGGTACGGTTTTCAGGCTGGCGCCGATGGCCCGCATGTTCCCCCAACTGAAGAAGTCCTGCAGGCCATAGAAGGCGTGGTTCGTGTGGAACGGAAAGACGAAGGTCTTGTGCGCCCCGTTGGCCGGATCGTCGTCACCGGAGCCGAAGTCGTACTCGGCGCCGATACGTGTCTTCCAGAACGAGGCGATGGTGTACCCGGCCTTGACCGCCAGCGCGTTGGCCTCCTGCGCCACCCCTTTGGCCCAGTCGCCCCCCTGCCAGACGAACTCGCCCGTATAGTCGATCCCCGCCACGCCGCCGTTCAACCGGAAGCCGTAGGTCTGGACGTTGAGTTCGGTGTTCCCCTCTTCCCAGCCGAGATAGTAGAGATCGAGCGCATTCTTCCAGGGATCGCCCCCCAGGGCGAAGACGGCGTAGACGCCGTACAGGTTTTCATCCTTCTTCTTGGACGTCTGGAAATCTTTCGGTGTGAGCCCCCGCAGGTTCACCTCTTCGGTTTCATTGATTTTCGACCAGAAGAGATCGATCTTGTGGTCGCCCACGAGCCATTCGGTCTTGAAGGCGTCGAACGTGCGGGCCTGATCTTTCCACCCAAGGTTTCCGATCAGCCGCTGATCCCCATAGGCCAGTTGCTGGCGGCCCATTTTCAGGTTCATGGGGAGACCGGCGAAATCCTTGGCCAGGAACCAGAGTTCATACAGGTCGGTTCCCGAGTCTGACGCCAACGGGTTGCGGGCGACGCCGGTCTCCCCCCCCATGGCGTCGCCGGGGCCGCCGTCCGGATCGTAATCGTTGACCGAGGTGCATGCGTTGCAGGTCTGCCCCCAGACACGCGTATCCTGCAGGCCGACGCCGACCTCCAGTTTGGGGTCGATGGTGGCCTTCAGGTTCAGCAGCATCCGTTGGCTCACCGCATCGACGTAATCGTCGGCATTGCTGTTGAAGTCGTCGTTGTTCCGGAACTCAGGCCGAAAGCGGATCATCCCGCTAAAATCCATTTCGACGGCGACCGCCTGCGAACTCGCCGCGATGGCCACCACACATGCCAGTACCATCGATCGTCTCAGCATTGATCACCTCTCTTTTGATGGGCATTACGCCACGGTTGCGGCTTGGCGACTGACGAATCATTCTCCCCCGTGAACGACTTATCGACCCTCTCCGGTAAAGCATCGCAAAAACCAGGCCAATCGTCCGGATGCATGATGAAGATGGCGATTCCATGAAAGGCCAATGAAACGGGGCAGATTCGCGCAATGGCAGAGAATACTGTTGAACGAAACGATATGGTCCAACGGCGATTTATCGTTTTGCACGGGGCGGAACATTTAATCGCCTGCTCAATTAACTTGTTGATTATGCGCGACAAGCAAGCGCCAAAGAGTGTGCGATTCAGAAAACATGCGAGATCAAGCGCCGTCGTAGTCAATCGACGGCGCTCGGGTTCATGGGTGTCACCCCATGAACTTTTCGAAAAACCCCTTCTGGTGGGGACGGACGTTCTCCCCTTCCACTTCCGCCAGCTCCCGGTAAAGTTCTTCCTGCCGTTTAGACAGTTTGGTGGGGGTCTTCACGACCAGTTGCACCAGCAGATCCCCCCGACCATAAGACCGGAGATGGGGAACCCCCTGCCCGGCCAAGCGGTGAACGTCCCCCGACTGGGTTCCGGCGGGGACGGTGAACTCCTTGTCGCCGTCCGGGGTGGGGAGGGTGATGTCGGCGCCGAGAACCGCCTGCGCCACACTGACACTTTGTCGGAGAATCAGATCGTCCCCCTGCCGTTCGAACCGTTCGTGGGCCTTGACGTGGATGACGACGTAGAGATCGCCCGCCGGACCGCCGTTGCGCCCTTCCTCCCCTTCGCCCCGGAGCCTAAGTTGCGACCCGTGATCGACTCCGGCGGGGATGCGAGCGGTCAGTTGTTTCTCCTGCTCGACGTGACCGGCGCCCTTGCAGGTCTTGCAGGGGTTGTCGATCTTGATCCCCTCGCCGCGACAGTGGGGACAGGGGGTGGAGAGGGCGAAGAATCCTTGCGACCGGGTGACCTGCCCGGTTCCCCGGCAGGTGGCGCAGGTGGTCGGCTCGCTGCCGGGGGCGGACCGCTTCCCTTTGCAGGCGGAACAGACTACCGCCTTGCGGATGGCGATCTCCTTTTCGACGCCGAAAAGGGCCTCCATGAAGTCGATCTCGATGTCGTAGCGAAGATCGGCGCCCCGCCGTGCGGCGTTGGCCCCTCCCCGTCCCCCGCCCCGGCGACCGAAGCCGAAGAAGTCTTCAAAAACGTCGCCGAAGTTGGAGAAGATGTCCTCGAATCCCGAAAAGCCGGAGAAACCGGACTGCTTCAACCCTTCGTGACCGTAGGTGTCGTAAAGTTTCCGCTTCTCGGGGTCGCGCAGGATTTCGTAGGCTTCGGCCGCCTCCTTGAACTTCTCTTCCGCTTCGGGATTGTCGTGGTTCTGGTCGGGATGATACTTGTAGGCCTGCTTGCGGTAGGCCTTTTTTATCTCCGTATCGGAGGCGTTGCGCGCCACCTCGAGGACTTCGTAGCAATCCCGTTTCATCGTCGCCATCGGTTTGTCGTTACGCTTTCCGGCCGACGCGCACCAGCGCCGCCCGCACCACCCGGCCGCCGAATCGATAGCAGGGGGCCAGTTGTTCTATTACCTTCTGGTCGTCCTCCTCCGCCTCCACCGGAACAACACCGACCGCCTGGGCCGCCTCCGGGTCAAAGGGGGTACCGACCAGATTCACTTCTTCGAGTCCGCGCGCCGCAAGGGCTTTCATCAGCCCGGAGCGCATCATCCGGACCCCCGCCAAAAGCGGATCGTCCGACCTGCTATTGTGGGCCATCAGAATGGCCCGGTCAATATCGTCCACCACCGGCAGGAGGTCGGCCACCAGTTCGCCGAACCGGGTCCGGGCCCGGTTCTCCACATCAGCCTCCAGGCGCTTGCGCAAAGCGTCCATCTCGGCCATCTTCTCCTTGTGGGCGGCGATGTATTCCTTCAATCGCTCGTCGTGAAGCCGCGCTTCCTCTTCCAACTTCGCCACAAAGGATGGCGCCCGCGTGAGGTCGGCCACGTCGGCGTCGTCGCAAGTATCGTCCGCCGACCGGATCCGGCGTTTGTCGGCCACCACAATCCGGGGGGACTCCTCCCCGAACCGTTCGCTATCGTCTCGTTCACTCATCAATCGACTCCATCAGCAATTCGAGCGTCTCCACCAACCCGGTCGTCACCAGCCGCGCGTCCACCCGCACGGGGCGGGTGTGCGGCCGGTCGACCGCGATATAACCATCGCCATCGGCGGCCCGGAAAAAGGCTACCCGATTCACCGTCCCCCCCTCCCCGATCACCTCCACCGTCGCCAGCGCCATTCCGGCGGGAGGTTTCCCTGCGTAGTCCCCGCCATGAGCCATTTCCAGCAGACCCCAGATGAAGCGGTGGTATGCCTCGTCTTTCAGGAGGGCCTGCTTCGGCGCCGTCATGCGGAATCCCTTCTCTCCCGACTCCACGACGAACCGCTGTCCGAGTCGTTCCACCGTCGCCTGCCGCACCGAGGCGGCGTCGATCCGGAAGAAGCGCCGGTCGACCGGTGGTGATGTGGGCAGGAGCGACTCCGCCTCCTCCCGTTTCATGGCGGCCACCCAGCTCCACCCGGTGGCGGTTACGAAATAGTTCTCCCCCCGGCGACCCACCGTCACGGTGCGTGACCGCCCCGGCCGGTCAGTGACGGTCGCTTCGGCAAAAGGGGTGTCCAGCCCGAACGCTTTCGGGTCGAATCCCGGCCCGGCCACAAGGGCGCCCCCTTCGCTCCAGGCCAGATGGTGCAGCAGCGCTTCCACGCCGTTCGGATCGGCCTCTTCCTTCACCGGGGCGGTCACTTGCCACCGTTCGGCGTCACGCATCAGCGTCACGGTCAGACCGTCGCGGCGATAGTCGATACGGGTCGCCCCCTCTTCCTCTCCGCCGAGGAGGCGCAGGTCGAGGAAATCCCCCGGCCCCTCGGGAAGGGCGTCAAACAGGTCGGGCGCCACCCGGGCGACGAGGCCGTCAACCACGACGATTCCGGCGCCGTTGGGGGCTGTTCCCGTGTCCAGCGCAATCTCTTTGCCGCCGAACCCCAGCCGGATACGTCGCGTCACTGAGGGGCGAGCGGTAGCGATCTCTTCCGGGGTCTCATAGAAACCGGAGGCCTCAAGATTGGTCAACACCGCCAACGTAGCCACCACCTGCTCGCGGGACGCGGGGAGCGGATAGGGCCGGATTAGGCGCCACTCTTTTCCAACACGCTCCACTTCCGTCACGACGCCCGCATCCCCTTCCACGCTCACCCGATCGACCGCATCGACGGTTACCGAGACGAGCCGCTTCTGGCGCAGTTCGAAAAGATTCCTGAAGAGAGCCGCGCCGACCGACCTTCCTACCGCCACCACCTCCTTCCCGTCGCCGACGGCAAGGTAGCGGAGGGTCTGGTCGGGGTTCATACCGCCGATCCGTATGACCGCCGGATCCCCATCGGTCGGCAGGATCGTAACGGTCACCGGACGATCGAGCCCAAAGGGGGCCAGATCGGCGACGGGGCCGATCCGCTTTTCCACCGGGGCCGAGGCGGCGGCGGTGATGATCCCTTCGACCTCCCCCTTGTCGGCGGCGGTCTGAAGGGGCCGGACCATCCGCCAGCCGTCTCCCGTTTTCTCGATGGCGATGAGGGGGGCGTCGGGCCGGTCGAGGGTAAGCGCGCGAACCGAGCGGGGGGCGAAGGCGAGGAGCCGCTCGTCGGCCATCTTTTCCGGTTCGCCGCCGACGAGATAGACCGCCGCCAGCAGGGCCAGCGCCCCGGCGGCGGCCAACAGGCGTCCGTACTTCACCGCCGGTTTCTCCGGAACCAGATCACCCCGCCGCTGATGACGGCGGTCAGGGGGAACAGGATCACGAACAGGATCATGGCCAACGTGAGATCGCTCTCTTCAAACAGGATCGGTTCGAACCCTTTGGGGTGGGGCCGGACCATGATCCGCCCCTCGTCGGCGACGAGCCAGCCGACCATGTTGAGCGCCAAATCCCTGTTCCCGCCGAGGCCGATGGTATTGTTGGCGGCGAAGTCGGAGTCCCCCACCACGATCATTCGGGCGATCTCCGGCGTGGCGCCGATAGGGCGCTCTTCCGGCGCCGCTCCCCGATCCCACTGGAGAGCCGCCGCCAGAGTCCGGGGGCCGGGGGGATCGACCGATTCGTCGAAGGTGGGGCTCCCCTTCTCGACGCTCGGGATGTCGGTTTCGGACCAACTGTCGACGGAGGTGGTGGCCAACGCGACGGCGGTTACGCCGGATACCGGCGTCACCGTCAGCGACCGGGCCAGCGGAAAGAAAGTGGCCAGCGTGAACCGGTCGACCACCGGATGTTTCGCATAGGCGGTGGCGGTGGCCACCAGCGGGTCGAGCCCCAGCTTCTGCGACACCGGGTCGAGGATCAGGTCGTAGATGAGGGAGACCCCCTTGTCGGCGAACAGCTTCGGCATTTCGACGAAGTTCCCCGGGTCGAGCCCCACCAACAAGGCGCCCCCCTGCCCCACCCACCGGCCGACCAACTCCCGCTCGCCGGGGGTCAGGTCACCGGACGGGCCGCCGATGACCAGCGCGTCGAGTCCTTCCGGGATGGAGCCCCCCTCGAACAGATTGACCGCCGACACCCGGTACCCGGCGGCCACGAGGGCCTCTTTGAACTTCGCGTACCCCTGATGCCCGGTGTCGTCGAGTCCCCGCTCTCCGTGGCCGGTCAGGAAGCCGATGTGGGGAGTCCGGTCGTCACTGAGTCGCGCCAGCGTGTCGGAAAGGGAGGACTCGGCCAGACCGTCGAGGATCTCCTTCTTCCCGTCGCTCCGTTCCACCACGAACCGGTTGTACCGGTCGATACCGTATTTCTTCGCCTCGGCCGGGTCGCTGTCGGGATCGACGAAGGCATACGAAAACCGGTCGGGGGCGGCCAGCGCGTATTGCTCCAGCAGGTCGCGGGCGGGGGCGATCCCCTCCTTCTTGACGAATCCTTTCACGACGACGGGGCCGGGGAG
>JADGCD010000099.1 GCA_015229165.1 Nitrospinota bacterium
CACCTCGGCGGCGTCGAGGCAGAAGTCAGACAGCGTGACGGTATGTTCCGGGTTATTCGTAAAGGGGTCGGTATTGTCCCCCATGGTGAAGGTCCCGCCGGTGAACTTCACCATGCCGCCGGGACAGGCCAAATCGGAAGATGTCGAACCGCCCGAACCGCCCGAACCGGTCGTTTCCGGGGAGCCGCTCCCCCCACCTGAACCGCCGCAGGAGGTGAGGGAGACGAAGAGAAAGAGGGCGCAGAAAGAGATCAGGAAGATATCCTGCTTGCTTTGCAGCATCCGGGCCATCAGTTGACTCCAAAACGATGGTTCGAGAAACGTCCCCTCCCTTCTTATGCCCAAGGAGAAGGCGATGGAATGCGACAAACTTTACCAAAAAGAGGGAATGGAAGGGGAACATTCGGAAGGGTAATTACCACGTAGGGGGCTACCGGACAACCGGGCGGCGCAATAAAAAACCGGCCCCCCGAAAGGGGCCGGTCGTGGACAACGGGTCGCCCGTTATTTGCCGTAGTTGTAGGCGATGGAGACGATGAAGGAGTTCTCCTCCAGGCTGATCAGCGCCCCGGAGGTCTGCCCCATCATGTCGCCCGAGCCTTTGATTTCCTTCTTGAAAGCCTTCATGTAGGCCAGACCGGCCTCCCAGTTGTGGCCCATCCGGAAATCGGCGCCCACCGACATGTGGTCGGTCACGATGGCCGGGAAGATCATGTTGTTGAAGACATCCTCTTCCTTGATCGGCGAGTTGCCGTGGTTGTAACCGGCCCGCATGGTCAACAGCGGGTTGACGGCGTACTCCACACCGACGGCGATGACGTTGACGTCGTCCCAGCCGAAGTTCATCGGCATGGCCGAGGCCGAGCCGACCGCCTGCCCGGTGGAGGGGTCGACCACCGCGTAGTTCCCCTTCAGGTCGATGGAGTTGTGGGTCGATTTGAAGTTGATCCATTTATAGTCGGCGGTCAGCTTCAGCCCGGCCATGGGGACCACGGCCACGCCGATGGCCACCTGCTGCGGGAAGTGCATCCCCATCTTGTAGGTTCCGTTGCCGCTCATGAGCCACTGGCTCATCTGGGCGTTGGCGGGCATCATCACATCCCCCTGCGACAGGCGGTATTCCATGTCGGCGAAGGTCTGCTGGGTGATGTAGGTGGCGCCGACGGTGAACATCTCGTTCACTTTATAGAGACCACCGATGGTGGCGCCGTAGCCCATGGCCCCGCCCGCCCGCGACAGGTCGGCGCCCATGTACTGGGCCGGGTTGTTCGGGTTGAAATAGATCTGCTTGAAGGCCATCTGCTGGTAGTCGATGTTCAGCGACACGCCGACGGCCAAGTTATCGCCATACTTGTGGGCGAGCGTCGGCGCCAGTTTCCAGAACTGGTACTGGCTGTACAGGTTGGCTTTCCACGGGGTCATGTCCCCCTGCTGGGCGCCGAAGGGGACGGAGTCGATGGTGTCATAGTCGACCCCCATGCCGGAGATCAGGAACATGCCGCCGCCGAAGTAGGTGTCCTCGGTGACTTCGCCGGTCCAGCCGACCGCCGGAACCAGATAGAGGGGCGACCCCCCTTCGTTGGCCTGCCCCCCGGCGCCGGTGAAGTCGGCGCTCCGTTTGGGCATGAACGCCTCGAAGTTGAAGTCGGCCTTCTGCTCGATCATGGCCAGCCCCGCCGGGTTGGAGACGGCGGTGGTGGTGTCGTACGGAGCGGCGGTGGTGGCCCCTCCCATGGAGTTCTGGTAGCCGCCGACGCCGATGAGCTGGTGGCCGTTGGTGGCCATCGCCGGGGCGGCGCAAAGCAGCAGGGCTGCCGCCGCGAGCTTGGGAAGAATGCGCATTGCAAGGCTCCTCATTGATAAGACTCACCCTCTGTCGCCCCGTGCGCCAAAGCCTCTTGGCGGTCGGGGGCGGAATACACGATGAAAGCAGGAGAGACGCCCCCCGTACCCCTCCGCAAGGGGAAGCGTTACTGCTAGGGATTCCCCCGCCACGGTTTGGATTCCGTAAAAAGAACGCCACTGCCTTGACATTTTTGCGTCAATGAAATACCTGAGTATTTTAGTATGACATTTAGCCGCCAGTACGGTAGTATCGAAAGAAACAGCCGTGGGCCGACTCCGGACGAATCGTCCCGGCTCCGGCGGCGTCTGACAAATGCGCCAAGTACCGACCACTACGGGAGTGAACGTTCCAATGATCGAAAAAGAGAAAATCGAAGCCGCCCTGAACGAGATCCGCCCGGCCCTGCAGGCCGACGGGGGGAACGTCGAGTTCGTCGACGCCAACGACGCCGGGGTGGTGCTGGTCCGGCTCCAGGGCGCCTGCGCCGGGTGTCCGTCGGCCACCATGACCCTGAAGATGGGGATCGAACGGACCCTCATGGAGCGGGTGCCGGGCGTCACCGCCGTCCAGGCGATCATGTAACCGGACTTCAGGGAGCCACCATGGACGAAAAACTGCTCAACGCGCTGGCCACCGTCCCCTATCCCGGCTTTTCCAAAAGCCTGACGGAGCTGGGCGCCATCACCGCCGCCACCTTCAACGAGAAGGGGGAGGCGATCATCTCCCTCAAGCCGATCTCCGCCGACGACCAGGTCTTGTGGGCGCTGAAAGACGCCATCAAGGAAGCGGTCGCCAAAGTGACCGACGCCAAGGTGAAAGTCTTCTTTGGAACCACCCAGAAGGAAGAGAGCGCCCCCCCCAAGGGGAGCGCCGACTCGGTCTTCAAGCGGCGCCGCCTGCCGGGGGTGAGGAACATCATCCCGGTCGTCTCCGGCAAGGGGGGGGTCGGCAAATCGACCGTCGCCATCAATCTGGCCCACACCCTTTCGCAGCTGGGGAACAAGGTCGGCCTCCTCGATCTGGACATCTTCGGCCCCTCGGCCCACCGGATGCTCGGCGTAGCCGGGGCGTCGCTGGCGGTGGTGGACGGGATGATCGCCCCCCACGAAGCCATGGGGCTGAAAGTCATCTCCATCGGCATGGCCATGGGGGAGGACGAGGCGCTGGTGATCCGGGGTCCGATGGTCATGAAACTGCTCAACCAGCTCCTGAACGAAGTCCGGTGGGGGGAGCTCGACTATCTGGTGGTCGACATGCCCCCGGGGACCGGCGACGTGCCGTTGTCGCTGGTCCAGTCGCTGCACGTCACCGGGGCGGTGGTGGTGACGACGCCGCAAGAGATATCACTCATCGACGTCCGCCGGGCGGTGGCCATGTTCCGCCAGACCGAGACCCACATCCTCGGCATCGTGGAGAACATGAGCTTCTACAAGTGCGAGAAGTGCGGCGACACGGTCCATATCTTCGGCAAGGGGGGGGGCGAAGCCGAGGCGAGCCGACTCGGCGTGCCGCTGATCGCCCAGGTCCCCATCGTCAAGTCGATCTGCGAGGGGGGGGACGCGGGCGCCCCGGTCTACGACCCGGACAAGAGCCCGGAGCTGGCGAAGGTCTTCAAGGGGATGGCCCAGCGGGTCGTGGCCCTTTCCGAGTCGGCGGAAGAGATGCACATCGAAAAAGAGCGTGCGGCCCGGGAAGCGGCGGCCAAGGCCGTCACCCCCACCTTCACCCCGCTGGGGGGGAGCCACGGCGGCTGACCCGCAAGCCCCGCGACGACCGCCCCGGCCCGGTAGGGCCGGGGTTTTTTTTCGAATCCCGTCGGTAAGGCGCCCTATACTTGGAAGGAAGAAAGAACGTCATACGGGGAAGGGGACGATGCGCGTACTCGTGGCCGTTCCGCATGAAAGCTACCGGGAGACCTTCGTCACCTACCTTTTGACCCTCCCTCTGGGGGACGACGCCCCCCTGATCGAATATTCCGAAGACGGGATCGCCGCGCTGGCCCTCATCCAGAAGCGAACCGCCGAGGGAACCCCCTTCGACCTGATCATCGCCGATCAGCACCTCCCCGGCGCCCGGGGGGCGCAGATCGTCCATTTCATGCGGTTCGACGAGGCCCACCAGTGGGTGCCGGTCCTCCTTTTCCATGTGGAGGGGCATCCGGCCTGTCTCGAAGAGATGAAGGCGGCCGGGGTCAAGGAGTTCATGACCCTCCCCCTCAATTACGACGATTTTCAGACGCGGCTTACCCGGATGACCGACGTGGCCATCTGGGAGGAGGAGGCGGCCCGGACCACCCGGCTCGACAGCCTCTACTTCCGGCGGGAGCACCTGGTGGAGAACGAGGTCCGGGACGCGGTCTATCTCCACTCGCTCGAGCGGGTCCGGCGGATCCGCCGGGTGGCCCCCTGGTCGGTGAACGGCCGGGTGGCGGAGGGGAAAATCCTGGTCGGGATGAACCGGTACCGGGAGGCGCTGCCGCTGCTGCGGGGGGTGGTGACCCGCCACTTCAACCACAAGGAGGCCCACCGGCTGCTCAACTATTGCTACAACCGGCTGGGGCTCCGCTACGAGGAGGCGCCGGAGCTGGCCCTGCTGCTCGAGCGCCATCCCGACTCCCCCCCGTTGCAGCTCCAGTTGGCCGACGCCCACCGGCGCCGGGGGGAGCACCGGAAGGCCATCGAACGGTACCGGATGATCCTCGACAAGTTCGCCCCCACCCAGACCCGCCGCTTCGTGGCGCAGACCCATGTGGGGATGGGGAGGTCGCTGAAGGAGGAGGGGCGAAGGACGAAGCAGGAATCCCTGGTCCGGGAGGCGACCGCCGCTTTCCGGACCGGCTCGACGGTCGATCCGACCTACCTTGCGGCCCATGTCAACCTGGCGCTTACCCTGCGGGAGACGGGGCAGGAGAAGGAGGCCGACGAGGTGATCGCCCACCTGCGGACCATCGCCCCGCAGAACCCGGAGGACTGGGTGGCCCTCTTCGAGTTCTACCTGCGCAACGGCGACCCGGTGCGGGCCCGGGGAGCGCTGGACCACGCCCTCTCGCTGGAGCCGGACAACCTGAAGATCATGGTCGATGCGGGGCTCCTGCTGATCCGGGAGGATCTGCACCAGGAGGCGGCGAAACTGTTCGAGCAGGCCATCGTCCTGAACCCGTCCGACAAGACCCTCTACAACTACCGGGGGATCTGCTTCCGCCATCTGGGGCATTACGACGAGGCGCTCATCTCGTACAACGCGGCCCTTGCCATCGACGAGACCGACGCGGCGATCCACTTCAACAAGGGGCGGGTCTACGAGGCCCGGGGGGACAAGGCCGACGCGGTGAAGTGCTATGAGGACGCCCTGTTTTTCGACCCGCTGATGCCCGAGGCCGAGGAGCGGATCGCCCGGCTGGCCCACCGCCGGACCGAGCTTAGCCCTCCCGAACCGCCGGAAGGGTCACGGTGACGGTAGTCCCCCGGTCGGGCGCCGACTCGATCTCGACGGTTCCGCCGTGGCGCTCCACGATCCGTTTCACCAGCGCCAGCCCCACGCCGGTTCCGGGGAAGGCGCTCTGGGTATGGAACCGGCGGAAGACCGAGAATATCCGGTCGGCGTTGGCCCGGTCGAACCCCACCCCGTTGTCGGAGAAGCGGTAGACCCCCTTCCCCTCCACCCGCTCTCCTTGCACGGAGATCTCGGCCCGGGGGCGGGCGCCGGTGAACTTGACGGCGTTGGAGAGGATGTTGGTCACCACCTGGTGGAGCATGGACCAATCCCCCTCCACGGGGGGCAAATCCCCCACCGTGACGACCACCTCCCGCTCCCCCCAGCCGGGGCGCAGCTCCTCGACCACCTCCGCCACCAGCCCGTTCATGTCGACCGGCATGAGGATCATGTCGGCATGGCGGCTGCGCCCGAAGGAGAGCAGGTCGGTGATCAGACGCCCCATCCGGTCGGCGGCGTCGATGACATGCCCGAGCAGCTCCCGCCCTTCGGGAGGAAGACTTTCGCCGTGGCGTTTCATGAGCAGACCGGCAAAGCCGGTCATCAGGTTCAGCGGGGAGCGCAGGTCGTGGGAGACCGAATAGGAAAAGGACTCCAGCTCCTTGTTGGCCGCCTGCAATTCGGCGGTCCGCTCCGCCACCAGCCGCTCCACGTTCTGCCGGTCCGCCTGCGCCCGCTTCTCGGCCAGACTCTGCGCCGCGATGAGCCGCGCCACCCCGCCGATCAGGTCGAGAATGGCGGGTAGCCGGGCCTCGTCGACGATGGGAACCTCCTTGAGCGCCGCTTCGTAGGCGGCCCGGTCGAAACCGTACCGCTCCCGCTGCCCACGGAAGAAGGAGTGGTCCGGCTCGGCCAGCAGGAACTGCCCGATGAAGAGGTTGGCGATATGGCGCCCCTCGACCACGATGGGGGTGGCGCAGTCGGTCAGCCCGTTCTTGCACCGGTAGAGGGCATACTCTTTCCCCTCCGCCATCTGCCGTGACAGGCTGACGTCGCTCTCCATGCATTGCGCCAGCGTGCGGGGTTCGGCCCGGTGGAACTCCAGACAGAGCCGCTGCCATCGGGAGGAGGCCAGCACCCTCCCCTGCAAATCGATGATCGCCACCGGCAACCCGATCACGTCGAGGAACCGGGAGAAGAGGGCGTTCATCTGGCCGAAATCGATCAGCGCGGCCAGTTCGTCGTCGGAAGGGGCCGCCCCGGCAGGGGGGACGTTCCAGTCGGCGGCCAGCGGATCGCGCATTCCCTCCACCTTCGGGGCCCGCACAAACAGGCCCTGCTGGCCGGGGGGAGGAGTGTGCTTGTCGCTCATCGGCATGGCTAACGTTCGATCACCGGGGAGGCGTTATGACAATTCTTCACTTTTCATTCTACCTCCGCCCGGTGGAGGGCGCCACAGAATCGGACGGCGCGACGCCCCCGTGGCGCCGGACGGGAAAGAGAGGGTATGCTGGGGAGCGATCACCACCCCCCGGAGACAGCCGACGCCATGCCCCCCCGATTCGTCCCGCTGCTGATCGCGCTGGCCGCCACCCTGCTGGTGACCGTCGCTCTGCGGAGCGGACCGGGGGAGGGGCTGTCGCTCAAGGGGCTTGACCTCCTCTATGCCCTCCACGCCGACAAGAGCGACGCCGATCCCCGGATCGTCATGGTGGAGGTCGACCAGGCCAGCCTCGACCATTTCGCCAAGGACAACATCCCCTTCCCCTGGCCCCGGTCGCTCTACAACCCGGTGTTGGCGTTCGTCACCGAAGGAGGGGCGAAGAGCGTCTCCTTCGACATCCTGTTCGACACCGACACCGTGTTCGGCGCCGAGGTCGACGCCTCCTTCGCCGAGGCCATCGCCAAGGCCGGAAACGTCACACTGGCCGCCGCCCTCTACGACGGGACGAAAGCCGACGCGGCCCCGTTGCCCGATCGGCTCACCCTGCCGACGGAAGGGGTCGCCCCCGCCCCCCTGCGCATGGGGCGGGTCGCGCCGCCGCTTTCCCCCTTCGTCGGGGCCGCCTCGGTTCGGTGACGGCCCTCCCCGACCCCGACGGGGTCTTCCGCCGCTACCGCCCCTACGTCGTTCTGGAGGGACGGGCCGTCCCGTCGCTGGGAACCCCCGACCTCGGCCCCGGCCCGGTCCGGTTCGACGGCGACCGCCTGACCCTCCCCGACGGCCGGACCATCGTCGCCCCCGACGGGTCGTTTCTCCTCAACTATCACGGTCCCCGGGGGACCTACCGCCGCTATCCGGTGGCGAAGGTGATCTCGGCCTTCATGCAGTGGCAGGCCGGGGAGGAGCCGTCGATCCCCCTTTCCGATTTCAGAGACGCCCACGTCATCGTCGGCTATGCCGCCACCGGCCTGTACGACCTGAAACCGACTCCGCTCTCC
>JADGCD010000009.1 GCA_015229165.1 Nitrospinota bacterium
CGGTGTTCTCCCGTTCGGTGATGACCAGATGCTTTTCGGTGAGATGGGGCCATCCGTTCCGGGGGAGGAAATGCCCCCGCGCGTCGACGAGCCGGTGGCGGATCAGTTCGGCGATGAGGTCGATGATCGACGATCCGCACAGGCCGATGGGGGCGCCTCCTCCCGCCGTGGTGTAGTTGACGTTCCCGTCGTCGCCGATGGCAAGGGAGGTGATACCCCCCCGCTGGTACCCGACGGCGCATTGCAGGTGGGCCCCCTCGAAGACCGGACCCGACGCCACCGAGGCGCAGACCAGCCGGTCGCGCCCGCCCAGAACCATCTCCCCGTTGGTGCCGATGTCGAGGAGGAGGGAGGGGCGCTCGTCTTCCCCCATGCCGGTGGCCAGAACGCCGGCCACCGTGTCGGCTCCGACGAAGCCCTGGACCGACGGAAGGGCCGTCACCAGGCAGCGGCGGTTGACCCCGAGGGAGATGTCTCCCCCGAGCGAGTCGGCTGTGACCGACAACCGCCCGGCGATGCTGGAGGTGAAGGGCGCCTGCGCCAGCCGTCCCGGGTTGAGGCCGAAAAAGAGGTGGATGATCACCGGGTTGCCGACCACCGTCATGGCGTAAATCTGCCGTTCTTCGATGTCGTGGTCGCGGCGAAAGGTCTTCAGCAGCCGGTTGATCCCCTCGATGAGCGACTCCTGAAGGCGCCGGAGTGTTTCGGGGTCGCGGGCGGCGTCGGCGCGGCTGATGACGTCGGCCCCCCAGCTCATTTGCATGTTTTCCAGCATCCCGACGCATTTGATCTCTCCGTTCGCCAGATCGACCACATAGCCGGTCAGGCTGGTGGTGCCGATATCGACGCACAGGCCGAGGATATGGGGGGTGTCGGTTACGTCCAGAATCACGTCGTCCAGACGGTTCATGACGGCGTAGAGCCGCTCCGCTCCCTGCTGGCGGAACCGTTCGAGCCGCCGGGCGACCCGCTCCGGGGGGGGGGACACTCCCGGCGAAGCCTTGTCGAGCGGCGCCAGCGAAACCAGCGGGTCGAAACCGTAGAGGGCGAAGAGCCGCTCCATCGAACGGTCCAGACCGACTCGGTCGAAGGGGAGATACTGTCGGCGGACGCGGTTCTCCTGGGGCAGGTAGATGGTCACCGGGCCGACGGGCCGCGTCAGACAGGTGAGCCGCTCCTCTTTGGTCACCTCCAGGCCGTGACGGCGTCGCGTCGCCAGCTGGTGCTTCTCGATCTCCTCGGGGGGGGATACCGCCCCGTCCAGCACCAGCGCCGTGCAGCGGCCGCACGAGCCGGAGCGGTTGCAGTAGCTGGTGATGGAGACGTCGGCCTGGTGGATGGCGTCCAGCAGGAAGCCTCCGGCGGGGATGGACGTTTTTATCCGGTGGGGAAGGATCGTCACCTCTACGGCGCCCCGGTCCCCCATGCGGGTGAAGGAGCCGGTCTCGTCGCGGACCGCTTCCATGAGGGCGTGGATGTTCGCCTCCGTCGCATTGAGGGGAACTTCGCATCCCGAGCCCAGGATGAACCGCTCGGAGGTCCGGGCCGTCGCCAGCAACCGGGCGGCCTCTTCCCGAATCTCTTCGGGAGTCCCGTCGATGAACAGGTTTGGTTTGATATTTCCGTTGATGACCACCGGGTAGGCCCGCTCCAGCGCCTGGTCGAGAGGAACCATGTAATCGATGGTCAGGATGTCGGGCGCCAGTTCGGTGAAGAGGGACTGGTTGGTGTGGATGGGGCCGGCGACCGAGTACCAGGTGATCGTCTCCCGGTTGAACGCCTTTGCCGCGGCGAAAAGGGAGCGGACAGCCCCCTCTTCAAACCGGGCGAATATCCGCTCCGGCAGCACCGCCGGCGAGGCGATCGGATCGAAGATCATGATACCGTCGGCCCCCGCCTCCAACAGGCTGAGCATAAACCGTTCGGCGACCTTCCGGCAAAAATCGACCGCGACGGCGAACGTCTCCGGCGTGTCGACGATGGCGTAGAGCATTTTCTCGATGTCCAGCGTGCGGGCCGCAAGGGTGATCGGCCCGGTCACGCAGGCGAAAACCGGCGCCTCGCCCCGCGCTTCCTTGACCAGCAGACGGGTCGCGCGGAGCAGCTCCGGCATCCGTCCGGCCTTATGGGGATCGGGGAGAGAGAGGCGAGCGAACCCTTCGACGGCGTCGAGGGCGGGCGTGGTCACATGGGGATAGTTCCCCTCGGGAAAGGTTATGCGACTCCCCAGCGCCTCCGCCTCCACACAGAGATCGGCCATGGCGAAGAGGGCGTCGTGGCCGAACCGGGCCCGGGCGTCGAGCTGGCACCGGGCCAAGACTTCGGCGTCGGTGAAGTAGGAGCGAACCGGCACCCCTGCAAGAACCGCCGTGACGCCGAAAAGCTCCGGAATGACCGGCGGTCGGTCGGTCGGCTGCCCGCGGATGACGGCGCGGACTCTTTCGAGGCCGTTCATGGCCGCGTCACGGAAGCTGTTCCGTCGCGCGCAGGGCGAACCGGGTCAGGTAGCCGAGCCCGTCGAAGGCGTCCATCGCCTTGTAGTCGAGCGCCAGCGCCTCGGCGGCGCTTTGCACCACCGCCGCCCCGCCGCCGATGACTTTCACGTGACCGAGCCCCCGCTTGTGGAGGAGCGGGCGTATCTCCTTGACCTTGCCCAGGCAGATGGTCATCAGGCTCGATACCCCCACGAAATCGGCCTCCTCGCGCAGGGCCGCCTCCACAAACCGCTCCACCGGCACATCCTTGCCCAGGTTGACCACCCGGATGTTGTTGAAGCGACACAGCGTCCCCATGATGTGCGTCCCCAGGTCGTGCACGTCCCCTTCGATGGCGCCGATGACCAGTGTCTGAGCGGCGGGAACGCCGACGGAGGCTTCGTGGGCGCTGGCCGCCCGGTCCATGGCCTTTTCGAGATGCCGGGCCACGCATTCGTCGACCACCTCGATCATGGCGCGGCTGGCCAGCAGGACGTCGAGCAGTTGGAAGTTCTCCAACGTGCACTTGTCGCGCAGCACCGCCAAACCGGCGGAGAGGGAATCGACGATCTGGACTACCGGCACCTGTTCGTCCAGCAGTTTTCCGGACAAGGAGACCGCCTGCACGTTCTCGCCGTGCTGAACCAGCGAAGCAAGCTCCTTGAGTCGGGTGGCGATGGTGTCGTCGGTCATGGGTCATCCTTCGTCCGCGAAGGAGTCGTCTCCCATGCCGGAGCCGGAGAAGATCTTTTCGGGCTTCAGCCGGTACTTCTTGATCTTGCGCTCCAGCCGCGGGCGGGTGATGCCGAGGATGTCGCAGGTCTTTCCCTTGTGCCACCGGGTATGGTTGAGGGTTTTCAGGATCTGCTCCTTCTCGACCTCGTGCAGCGAGCGGGGGGAATAGTCCCCGTTCGTTCCCGGGGCCTCCGCGACCGGCGACGCCTGAAAGACCTCCCCTGCCGGTTGGGGCAATGCGGTCTCCGGCCGACTGATGGCCAGGAGCTGATCGAGGGTGATCCGGTCGGTGTTGGCCATGATGACCGCGTTGGTGAGAACGTTCTGCAATTGCCGGACGTTGCCGGTCCAGCTCTGCTCCTGAAGGTAGTTGAGGGCGTCCTGGGAGATGTAGCGGATCTCCTTGCCGATGCTCTGGCAGGTGGAGGAGATGAAATAGAGGGCGAGGTCGGGGATGTCCTCCCGCCGGTCCCGCAGGGGGGGGATGTGGATGCTGATGACGTTCAGGCGGTAGTAGAGATCCTCCCGGAACGATTTCTCCTTCACCATCTGGGAAAGCTCCCGGTTGGTGGCGGAGATGACCCGGCAATTGCTCTTGAAGGTCTCCTTCCCCCCCACCATCTCGTATTCCCGCTCCTGCAGGACCCGCAGGAGCTTGGCCTGGATGTTGATGTCCATCTCGCCGATCTCGTCCAGGAAGATGACGCCGCTGCGGGCCAGGGCGAACTTTCCCTCCTTGCGGGAGACCGCCCCGGTGAAGGCCCCCTTCTCGTGCCCGAACAGCTCCGATTCGAGGAGCGTCTCGACGATGGCCGAGCAGTTGATGGAGATGAACGGCTGTCCCGCGTCGGCGCTGCACTGGTGGATGGCGCGGGCGATCAGCTCCTTGCCGGTGCCGCTTTCCCCCATGATGTGGACGGTGGTCCTGCTCATGGAGACCATGCCGACCGTCTTGAAGATTTCCTTCATCGCCTGGCTTTTGCCGATGAACTTAGGCTTGGTGGCGCGGGGAGGGGGGATGGGGACCATCGACGCGGTCCGCTTCTGGTCCCGGGTGAGGAACTGGATCCCCTTGGTGACGGCGGAGTCGATCTCGTGGATGTCGATCGGCTTGTAGATGTATTCGCCGACCCCGTTCTGCACCGCCCGGACCGTCGACTCCATGTCGGGGTAGGCGGTCATGATGATCGAATAGAACCGGGAGCCCTGATGGTGGATGCTTTCGAGGATGTCGAGCCCGTTGGCGTCGGGCAGGCGGATGTCGAGGATCACGACACCGGTGTCGAACGCTTCGAGCATCTCGATCCCCTCGCTGCCGGTGTGGCGCTGGTGGACGACATGTCCCTGGCATTCGAAGTGCAACTTGAGCGTTTTGCAGATCGAAACGTCATCATCGATGATGAGGATCGGCGCCAGTTCGGAAGTCGACATCGGAGAACCTTTCCCGCCACCCGGACGAAATGTCGCTTGGCGACCGCCTTATGAACGACTCAAGACGAACAGGGTGATTGCCAACGCGACGAGGAGGTTGATCCCCACCGCAAAATGGATCAGATAATCGAGAAGGGTGAACTCCTCCTTTTTCGTGAAGCGAAGGAACCTCGTGATGGTCTGATTTAACATTGCGTTTAATTCCTCGAAAAGTCAAAGAGGGCCTTCATGGTCGTTACGCATCCTCTGATCAGATTGTAGCCAATAAAAACAAAGTCAAAGCTGACAAGGGTCATGTTGTCGCCTAATGAAACATGCAAAGACCGGGCCGGGATTCAATGTTATGAGCCTTCCCCGGAACCGTCGGCGGCGACCTTTTCCCGGTGGTGATCGGTGGTGGAGAGGGGGAGAAGGATCGTGATCTGGCGCCCGGTTCCGGGAACGGAGCGGACGGCGATCTCCCCCTTGTGGGCTTCGACGATACCCAGAATCGCCGCAAGACCGATCCCCGGTTGATGGGTTCCCTTCCCGATCGCGTGGAACGGATCGAACAGCTCGGCCTCCTGCGCCGGATCGCGCCCCTGCCCGTGATCGGTCACGCCGATGCGGGCATGCCCCTGACGGTCATCGCCGACGACGATCTCGATCCGCCCCGGCAGGGGGGCCGGAGCCTGGGCGGCGTCGATGAGCAGGTTCAGGATCACCAGGCGGAGGAGCCGCTCGTCCCCCGAGACCGCCACCGGCCCGTCGCCGTCGTCCATGACCACTTCCAACCCCCGGCTGGCGAAGAGGTAGTCGAGCATGGCCACCGTCTCCGCCGCCAGCGCTCGCAGGTTGACCGAGGTGACGGTCAGGGAGGCGGTGCCGGCGAAATAGGAAAGATGGTCCAGCGCGCTGCCGACGGTGGCGATCCCCCGGCGGATCTTGCGGATTCGCCGGGAGGCGGTCTGGTCGACCCCTTCGGCCTCCCGTTCGGCCAGCAACGCTTCGCACTCGGTCAGGGAGGCCACCGATATCTGGTGATAGCTTTGGAGCAGTTGCCCGATCGATTCGGCCTTGATGCGGGAGACCAGCTCCCCCTCGTAGGTCCGCTGGGCCTTCAGGATCATCCGGTAGCCGATGAACCCGACCAGCAGCACCAGCGCGGAAAGGAACAGGCCGTATCCGGCCACCACCACCCGGTAATCCCCCAGCGGGGCGTTGGTCTCGTCCGGATCCTGGGTGGTCATGACATACCACTTCTTCCGTCCGTAACTGTCGGGATGGGTCCGAAGATCGTCGAGCGCGACCGTGGCGAAGCCGATGATGGCCTTTTCAAACTGGTGGGTCTGGTCATCGGCGCGAAACCAGCCTGTCTCCTCGGCCCCGATGCGGGCGACGAGGCCGGGGGCGACGGTATGGCCCGTCAGGCGGTAGAGGGAGCAGAAGAGTATGTCGGCGTCGGAGTCGACCAGATTGTGGTGGCCGGTCTCCCCCATCGTGAGCCCCCGGATGCGGTCGAACAGGTGGTCGACGCTCCCGGCGGAGCGGATGAAGCCCAGATACTCCCCCTCGTCGTCCAACACCGGCGCGAATATCTCGAGCATGAAGCCGGTGTCGTCCCGTTCCCGCGCCGGGACGATCTCTACATAGGCCCGCCCCCGGGAGGCGAAGTCGGCGGGGAGGGACAGGGGGCTCGGGCGTTCGCCGACGATGGCGCTGGTGAAGACGGGGGCTCCGTCCGGGCGGTAGACGTTGATCAGGGAGTAGCGGGAGGCGAACTCGGGCATGACGATTTTGCGCAGCGTGGCGATCTCCGCCGGGGCCGATCGGGCCGGGATGGCCAGGAGATTGCGGACCGAGGGAAGCTGCGCCAGCCACATGGTCAGGGAGATTTTGTCCCTTAGGCTTACTTCGATCTCCCGGGCGGCGAAGGCGGAGACCTCTTTGAAATGGTGGCCGGTCGATTCGGTCATTTCCCGCCTGCTCTCGGTGTAGCTCATGGCCAGCCCGGCGACGGCCGGTCCGAGGCCGATACCCAGAAGAAGGGTGGCGATGATCTTTTTGAGGCGACTGTAGGTGGCGCCGGTCTGATGGCGCGAACGACGCACGAGCGATGACTCTGTCAGCATAACTCCCCTGCATGTCGTCCGCCGATCCCATAGGACTGGCGTGAGGTGAACGTGCCAGAATCCCTTCGGCTACATGAACCGTACCAACCGTACATATTCGGTGACAGATGTCGGCCCGGAGGGGCAATCGGGGAGAAAACGCCGGTTGTGCGTCGATACGGGCGGAAAACCATGCGCCGCGACTGGTGGGTGGGCCATCGCTGACCCGGCGCCGCACCGTTCTCCTTGGTCGCCGGGGCGACATTGAACGAACTGTTCGCCTGTTTCATTCAGTCGCTCCATCCGCACGTCTCAAAATCATCCGGCATCGCCGGGTATCGTCTCTGTCACGAACCCCCGTTCTGAGCCGTCCATAGCGGGGAACGTTTCGTATATCCCTAATAAATACCTCTGTTAGCGCCTTCAAACGGACAAACGTCCGCCAAGGCACACCCCTTGCACTCGCTCGACCCGAGAGGGAATTTCTATGGCGTATCGCCGCATGCGATGCGTCGCCATTGCAGATCGTATCGAGACCGAGGGGAACGTGAACAACAAGATTGTCGTCTTCTCCATAGCCCTAATCGGCTTTCTGGCACTGTTCTTGGTGATGGACCAGCTCCTGCAAAGCTCTCAGGGGCTGGAGCTGTTCCCTTCGGCGGAGGCCCACTAACGTGATCGGCGCGGCATGAGTGACGAAAGGAATCACATGGTAACGAGAGCCAGTAACGGCGCGCGGGCGTGGGGGGGAGGGATCGGCAAGCTGCTGGTCGTTCTCGCCGGAGCGTTCGCCTTTTTCGGCGGGGGTGGTTACGTCCCTGATACGACGCACGGATACCTTCCGGTCAAAGACGCCGGCGTCGCCTGGGCGGCGGAAGGGGATACGGTCGCTGAGGCCGGGTCCGCCGCCCCGGCCGCGCCGGTCGATCCGGCGGCGGCAGGCGATCCGACGGCGGCAGGCGATCCGACGGCGACGACCGACGCCGCGCCCGCCGATCCCGACGCGGCGATGACGGCGCCGGAGGAGGAAGCCGCTCCCGCCGCGCCGATGGAGCAGGCCGCTGCGCCCGCCGAGGCCGCGGCCCCCGAAGGGGAGGCGGCGCCGGTCGACGAGACGGTCTGGAGCCCGCAGCCCGCGCCGAAGCTGGAAGCGAAGGACTATCCGGTCGTCAAAGGGTTCAGCAGCCGCATATCGGTCTGGTTCGTCGCGCAGTTGCATCTCTTCTTTGGCGCCTTCGTTCTGGGGGTGCCGATCTTCGTCTGGGTCATCGAACTGGTGGGCTATCTCTCGAAAGACGAGCGGTACGACCACATGGCCCATGAATTCATGAAAGTGGCGATGACCGGCTTCTCGCTGGCGGCCAGTTTCGGCGGGTTGCTTTCGTTCATGCTGGTGATCTTCTATCCCGACTTCATGAAGTACATGGCGGGGATCTTCGGCGACTCGATGATCTACTACGCCCTCTTCTTCTTCGCCGAGAGCTTCTTCGTCTACACCTACTATTACGGGTGGGACCGGATGTCCGACGGCCGCCAGAAGCTGATCCATCTGGGGCTGGGGCTCGGACTCAACATGGCCGGGATGACCCTGATGGTCCTCTCGAACTCGTGGGCCTCCTTTATGATGGCGCCGTCGGGCATCGACGAAAGCGGCAAGTTCCTGGGCGACGTATGGGCGGCCATCAACGGCCCCCTCTGGAATCCGCTGAACATCCACCGGTTCATCGCCAACATCGCCTACGGCGGGTCGCTGACGGCCGCCTACGCCGCTTTCAAGCTGCTGACCAGCGCCGACGCCAAGAGCCGCGCCCACTACGACTGGATGGGGTATACCTCCTTCATCATCGCGATGGTGGGGCTGCTGCCGCTTCCCTTCGCCGGCTACTGGCTCACCAAGGAGATCTACGCCTATTCCCAGCAGATGGGAATCACCCTGATGGGAGGCGCCTTCGCGTGGCTCTTCATCATCCAGGCGGTGCTGATCGGCGCGATCTTCCTCTCCTCCAACTACTATCTCTGGTGCAGTCTCGGCCGCTCCGACGGTTCGAAGCGCTACACCTACATGATCCAGCCGCTGGGGGTCATCATCATCATCGCCTTCCTGATGTGGTTCACCCCCCACACCATGGTCATGACCTCCAAGGAGCTGGCGCAGGTCGGCGGGGCGCATCACCCGGTGCTGGGGCCGTTGGGAGTCATGGCGGCCAAGAACACGGCGGTCAACATTCTCATCCTCGCCACGTTCCTGAGCTTCCAGATCTTCCGGCGCAGCTCCATCCGGGCGACCGGAACCAGCTTTTGGGCCAAGTACGGCAGCGTGATCCAGGTGGCTCTGTATACGGCGGCTATCGTCAACATTGTCGCGCTGGGCATCTACAGCTACTTTCTCCCCGCCAGCGTCCGGATCGGCCTGTCGGTTCCGCAGGTCGCAAGCACCGCGGTGGTGCTGATCTTCGGCATGGTCATCGACATCCTGATGTTCCGGGAGAAGGAAGAGGTCGGCGAGGTCCGGTGGGGCTCCATGTCCGACCGGTCACAGTACGCCCTGGTGATCCTCGCGGTCTCCTTCACGTGGCTGATGGGGCTGATGGGTTACTGCCGGTCTGCCATCCGCCAGCACTGGCACGTCTACACGGTGTTCAGGGACAACTCGCCGGACGCCTTCACCCCCACGCTCCCCTTCGCGGCCAATATCGTGTCGGTGATCGTGGTGATCTTCATGGCGCTGGTGTTCTTCATGTTCTGGATGCCGATTCTGGCGTCCAAAAAGGGAAAGGCCAAGGAAGCGGCGGCCGTACAGGAGGCGCAGGGATAAACCAATGGTACTCATCAAGATCGTCCTTGCCAGCCTGATCATCATCATGGGATTCGCCGGGTATACGACTTGGGGGATTCCCCTGATCGTGCCGGAGGCGCCTCCCGTGGAAGAGGTATTGACCGGCGACATCACCATGGAGCAGTACATCGCCATGGGGGAGAAAATCTATCTCGGCAAGGGGACCTGCACCCTCTGCCACACCGCGGTGGGGGGACGCGCCCCAGTGCTCGATACGGTGGCCGCCGCCGCCGCCGAGCGGATCGCCGACGCCGGCTACAAGGGGAAAGCCACCAACGCGGAAGAGTACATCCACGAGTCGATGGTCGAGACGTCGGCCTATGTGGTTCCCGGATTCGGTAAGCCGGGAACCAACGACACCGTCAGCCCGATGCCCGACGTCAGCAAAGGGGCCATCGGCCTCTCGCCCGTCGAGTTGAACGCTGTCATCGCCTATCTCCAGTCGCTGGGCGGGGTCGACGTGACAGTCCAGCTCCCCACGGGGGATGCGGGCGCCGTC
Organism: Nitrospinota bacterium; assembly: GCA_015229165.1. Lineage (GTDB taxonomy): Bacteria > Nitrospinota_A > UBA7883 > UBA7883 > JADGGD01 > JADGCD01. The sequence continues at coordinate 10,066 of JADGCD010000009.1, forward strand.
CCGGCGGACGGGGAGGCCCCTGCGGCGGTCGTCCTGGCCGCAACCGCTCCCGAGGCGTTCGAGAAGTTCGAATGCGCCACCTGTCACATCGCTTCCTTCTATCCCGAAGGGGGAGACATGGGGCCGAACCTGACCGACATGGCCAAAGCCGCCGGGGCCCGCAAGAAGGGGCTGTCGGGGGACGAGTACCTGATCGAGTCGATCCGGCGCCCGAACGCCCATGTGGTCGAAGGATTCGACGAGGGGATGATGCCCGAGGACTACCCGGAGCGGATGAGCCTCGGTGAAATGTATCTGATCGTGGACGCCCTGATGGGGCGCGCCGAGGAGGGGAAATAGTCATGCCCGCGACTAACCGGACGACCGGGCCTGCCATGGCCGGAGGAGAATGATGAAGCTTCAAAAAATGCTGCTCACCATCGCGGTGGGCTACCTGATCCTGAAGTTCGGCGTGCCGCTGGTGGGCTCCTGGCTCCATCCCGGCGCGTGGCCGGTGATCCCGACCAGCGTCATGAAGATGTACATGACCTTCGTGATTGTCGGATCGGTCTTGGTCTACACCTTCGACGAGGAGGGGTACCGCCAGATCGTCGGTCCGATCCTCGATCTTTATGGCGATCCGGGCAAGGTCAAATACTGCTACGCGGCGACGCTGGCGGTGGCGCTGCTGGGGGCGTGGGTGGCCTACGAATACGTCAAGCCGACCTTCGACGCGCCGGTGGAGCTGCGCTCGGTCCATCCGGCGCCCCCGTCGTCGGTGAAGATGTGGGGAAAGAGCTACAACCTGGCGACGCTGGAGAATCCCCTTCGTGCGGACAAGGAGAACTTCGCCAAGAACTCGGAAGAGGGCGGGGTCGTCTACTACCAGAACTGCTTTTACTGCCACGGCGACCTGATGGACGGGAAAGGGCACTTCGCCACCGGGTTCAACAACCCCCTTCCGGCCAACTTCGTCGACGTCGGCACCATCGCCCAACTGACCGAATCGTTCGTCTTCTGGCGCATCGGCTCCGGCGGGCCCGGCCTGCCGGGGGAAGGGGCGCCGTGGCTCTCCCCCATGCCGATCTGGCACACGCTTCTCTCGGAAGACGAGGTGTGGAAAGTGATTCTTTTCCTTTACGACTATACCGGCCACTCCCCGCGGGTGACCGAGAAACATGAAGGGTGAACAGATGACAACCGCGCAAGCCACGAAAAGGACCATGGGCGCCGCTCTTCTGCTCGCCGTCTCGCTGGCCCTTGCCCTCGTTCCGACGGCCGCCGAAGCCGCGCCGGGCGACACGGCCAACGGCAAGGTTCTGTACGAGAAAAAATGCTGGTGGTGCCACGGCAAAACGGGGGAGGCCGACGGACCGGCCGCCAATTTCGTGATTCCCCCGCCCCGCGATTTCTCCCTGGGGGTTTACAAGTACAAGGGAAGTGAGCCCAAGGCGGAGGTCGTGCGGGACGAGGATCTCTTCCGGATGATCAGCGACGGGATGCCGGGAACCTCCATGCCGGCGTGGAAATCGGTTCTCAGCGACAAGGACCGGTGGGATCTGGTGGCCTATATCAAGACCCTGACCGACATGTTCGAAGGGACCCCCAATCCGGCGCCCATCGACCTGAGCGGCAAGATCGCCTCGTCGGAGGAGAGCATTTCGCTGGGCGCCAAGGCCTATGAGGCGGCCAAGTGCTTCGAGTGCCACGGCGTCCGGGGGAAGGGGGACACCATCAAAAAGCTGAAGGAAGATTCCGGCAAGCGTGTCTGGCCCCGGAACCTGACCAAGCAGTGGACCTTCCGCGCCGGTTCGACGGTGGAGGACATCTATACCCGGGTGACCAACGGCATCCCCAACACGCCGATGCCCTCCTTTTATTCGGAGAAAACTGGCGAAGGGAAGCTCTCCACGGAAGACCGGTGGCATGTGGCCAACTACATCAAGTCGCTGGAGGAGACCCAGAAGGCCCCTAAAGACGGCGAGACGGTGGTGAAGGGGATGTATGTCGCCGAACTCCCCAAAAGCGAGAAGGACGAAATCTGGAACGAGGCGACCGGCGTGGCCTTCAACCTGGTTCCGCAGATCATCGCCAAGGAACGCTTCTTCATCCCGGCCAACGACCTGATCTACGTCAAAGCCATGTTCAACGAGAAGGAGGTCGCATTCCTGCTGGAGTGGGACGACCGGAGCAAGAGCGTGCCGGGCGACCCGGTCGCCGAAGGGATCGCCTGGGACACCCTGACCCCCGACGGCGTGGCGGTGCAGACGTCGGTCGTCATCCCGACCGCCGGCGAAAAGCCCTACTTCGGCCACGGTGACGCCTCCCACACGGTGTCGATGCTCTACTGGACCGCCGGGTCGGTCGAGACCGGGCCGAAGGAGATGATCATGAGCGCCAACGGTATCGCCGCGCGCGAGCCGGGGGACGCCAAGGCGGCCGGGTTCACCACCAGCGCGTCCTACGAGATGGGAACCTGGAAGGTGATGATGAAACGCTCTTTGGCGACGGCCAACAAGGAGAAGGAGACCCAGTTCGAGGCGGGGCGGTACATACCGATCGCGTTCGCCAACTGGGACGGCTCCAACGGCGAGAGCGGCTCGAAACACACGATGACGACGTGGGTATGGCTGCTTCTCAAGCCGGATACCGGCTCTGAAGTGGTGGTCATCCCCGGCGTGATCCTGATCCTGCTAGTCGGCGGGCAGCTGGCGATGGCCGCCCTGCTTCGCAAGAAAAAGTCTTAAGGTCGCAGACACATAAGGAGGGAATTGCGCCATGCGAAAACTTTCACGGATCATGGCATTCATGATCGCCCTTGTCCCGGCGCTCGGTGCGCCGGTGGCCTTCGCCGACGGCAAGAGCCTGGTGGCGGCCAACAAGTGCGGTGATTGCCACAAAATGGCGGGCCCCTCGGCCGCTACCATCGCCGAGGTGCTGAAGAGAAAGGCGCCCGACCTTTTCTACGCCGGCAGCAAGTTCAACAAGGAGTGGCTGGTCGGCTATCTCCAGAAGCCGACGGTCGTTCGCCCCGGCGGGGTGGTCTACCTGAACAACATCAAGACTGCGGGCGACACCGACACCGTCGGCAGCGTCGACAAGTGCGCCTCCAAGCTTTCCGCCGGGGACGCCGCTCAGGTGGCCGACTACCTGATGACCCTCAAGGACGCCTCGATGAAGGCGGGCGCGTTCAAAAAGGGGGAGATCAAGAGCGCCCAGGCGCGCCGGGTCCTGTTCAAGGAGCAGGCCTGCGACGCATGCCACGATTTCGGCAAGGGGGGAGGGCTCTCCTGTCCCACGATGGTCGGGGCCGGCGCCCGGCTCAACCCCGACTGGATGTACAGCTTCATCAAGGATCCGGTTCATTGGGATCCGAAGGTCTGGATGGCCAAGCGCGACTTCGACGAAGCCACGCTTCAGCTGATCGTCAATTTTCTGGTGACCCAGTGAAAGGGGGACGGTCGATGCGAAAAATCATGAAACCGCTCGCCGCTTCGGCGACCGCGATGACCTTGGCTCTGGGAACGCTGCTTCTCTCGGCGACCGACGCGCGGGCCGAGAGCGCGGCGGACAACTACAAGCTCTACTGCGTCCAGTGTCACGGCTCCGCCGGAACCGGCAAGGGGATCAACGCCCCCTTCCTTTCGGTGGCGCCCCGGAACCATACCAACGCAAAGGACATGGGGGAGCTTTCGGACGACAACGTGTTCAAGGCGATCAAGGAGGGGGGCGTGGCCGTCGGCAAATCGACCCAGATGCCCCCGTTCGGCGGGTTGCTCAACGACGCCGCCATCAAGGATCTCGTCAAGCACCTGCGCGGCATGTGCAAATGTGAAGGGAAAAAGTAGGCGTTAGCGGCTTTATCGCCGGTCCGCGTATCACCGCCAGATCGCGGTTCCGGCGTAAGGAACGGCGCCCCCTCTCGGGGGGGCGCTAAGGACGGAAAAACAGGGATCGACCCCTCCCCATTTGGCCCCAATGTCGATCCCTGTTTTTCTGTTTATTCCGTCCCGCATTTGCGCTGGCGCGCACGATTCTTGCGAGCCACACCGTTGGGCACTATCTTCGGAGTGAAGGGCGATGTCGAATCCTGATGGCGGGAATCCGGTCGGACGTTGGTCGTGGCGGGATCTCCTGCCCAAGAAAATCCATTACCGCCACTATTTCGGCGCGGCGGCCCTGATCCTTTTCATACTCCAGTTCGTCACCGGACTGTTCATGATTTTCTACTATGAGCCTTCGCTGGCCGAGACCTACAAGACGGTCCAGTATTTCGACAATGAAGTTCCCCTCGGCGCCCTCACCCGGAACCTCCACCGGTACGGCTCGTTCCTGCTGGTTCTGGCCGCCATGATCCATCTGGGCCAGGGCTATTTCCGCCGCGACTATCAGGGGCGGCGAAAGGTGGTCTGGACCACCGGCATACTCCTTTTCATGGTGATGATCGCTTTCGAAATCAGCGGGTCGATCCTCCCCTGGGAGTGGAAGGGCTACTGGATCATGGAGATGTTCAACAACTGGTTGCGTCTCTTTCCCGTCGTGGGCGAGACGCTCTATGCGTTCTTCATGACCAGCTACACCCCGACGCGCAATTTCGTCGTCCACGACATCGTTCTGCCGCTGGGGGCCTACGTTCTTCTTCAATGGCACTGCTTGGCCAACATGAAGAAGCGGGGGCTGTGGGCCAATCTGCTCCATCAGGCGGTCGCCACGGTACCGCTGCTGACGGCGGCGCTGGTCATGAGCCTGCTCTGGCCGGTTCCGACCGAAGACCCGCAGACCATTCCCTTCCCGATGGACGGGGTGTACATCCCGGCGCCCGAGTGGTATTTCGTCACCTTTCTGATGCCGATCTGGTACTACCCCCCCCGGCTCTGGGCGCTCTTCCTGTTCTGGATACCGGCCCTGCTGTTCGCGGCCCTTTTCGCCCTTCCGTTTCTGAACCGGCGGCTGACGAAACAGGAACGGACCGCCCGCTCGGCGCGGACGCTCAAGTGGATGGGGATCGGCTATCTTTTCACGGGCGGACTGGTGGGCGCCGCCCTGCTGGGAGGACTGGTCGTCGGGAGCGTCGATTCCCCCTGGATGGGGTGCAACAGCTGTCACAACACCTCCATGGGGGAACGGATGGGAATCCCGCCGGTCACCTACAAGGATCAGGAGCGCAACCCGTTGCTCCTCGACAGCCGGTGGATGCTACGCCATTGGTACCAACCGCAGGTCGTCTGGTGAACGTATGAGAGACACTTTTTGTTCGCTGCTTCTTCTTGCGCTGCTCGCTCAGGGGTGCGTGAAGAGCATCCCCGGCGAGCCGGAGAAAGTCACCCGCCGCTATGTGGAGGCGATACAGACGGGAGACTACCATACCCTCTTCCGGCTGAACCACGTGACGGCCCGTCGGCTCAAATATTTCGACATGAGCGAACTCCCCGAGGATCGTGAAGAGGCGGTTCGATACCAGGCGGCGCAGCAGGCCGAATACGAGGCGACTCCCCCCGATTTCACCCCCGGCGTCCGGTGGGCCGAGCGTCATTACTTCCCGCCGACCGCCCGGGTGACCGTCGGGAAGGCCGTCTCGCCCGCCGCCGCTCCCAACGATCCGGTCAACGCCGACTACGAAAAGGCCAACAGCGTCACCGTTCCGGTGACGGTCGACTATCCCGATCCGGGTCAGGCGCCTCTCTATCAGGGGAAGCCAATGGCTTCCGCCGCCTTCGACTGCATGCTGATCAAGTTGCGGGTGGGGAAGAACGTGGCGGTCTACTCCCACGACGACCAGTGGTATGTCAACGGGGTCATTCTTGACCCCGCCACCGTCCGCTTCGCCGACTGATTTCGCCCGCCTGATCGTTTTCGGGATCGATGCGCACGAATAGAACGTTTCGTTGAAACGAAATATCCCTTCGCGCCGCTCATCTACGGTTCGCGTCGCCACTGTCGGGAAAAATCCTCTCCGCGAGCCACTGACAAAAAATGTCATGATCCGCTGCGGCGAAATGACGTCGATCGCGTAAGCCCCGCCGTTTCACGTCCGATGCGCTTGTGGCGGTGTCTCGAGAATGTTACATCGTGGAAATAAAAGGAGTTGCGGTCGATTGAAAGGAGTCCGGGTATGCATGTTGCTTTGTATGCGTTTCATGATCGCGTCATGCGTGCGGTCCCGATCGGGATCGGATGTCAGAGCCGAAATGAGCATCGATTAAAGGAGAATGACCATGAGGGGGTTTACCAAGAAGACGTTGGCAGGCGTCATGACGGTCGCTTTCGTCTGCGCCGGCGTACTGGTCGCTGACCAGGCGCAGGCGGGGAAGAAAACGGCCGCCGAGCTGGACGCCGCGAAAAAAGAGGGTGATCTGTCGGTCGAAGAGGCCAAGAAATTCCGCGACGCTTTCGGCAGGGAGGCCGACGAAGCCAACATCGAATCGTTCGAGACCAAGACGAACAAGAAGGGCTCGAGTACGTCGACCTACGGCGTCGTCGGCTTCGACTACCTGACCGGCGTCGGCAAGGTCGCCTCGTCGCCGGACAAGATCGACGAGAAGACGTTCAAAATCAAGTCGAACATCAACTCCCCGTTGGAAGGCCTGATGAAGAAGCGGTTCGACAACAAATGGACCGGCCAGTATAACGATACCGAGTCGGGCTGGACCGAGAAGTCTGGCGTGACCGAGGTCTGGTTCCGGGGTGTCTCCAAGGACAGCAACCTGGGCGGCGACTACAACGAGTGGGTCAACCAGTGGAACAACATCACCCGCCCGCGGCACGACAACAAGACCCCGGTCGCCGGGACCGATCCCGATCAGGGCGCCCACTGGTTCTCGTTCTACTGCGTCCATTGCCATGGCTGGTCGGGCAAAGGTGACGGGCCCACGGCCGCCACGCTCGACCCCCGCCCGCGCAACCTGACCAACGGCAAATACGCAAACTACATCAGCAACCTCGACCTCTTTGCGGTCATCAAGGGGGGCGGGCCTGCCCGCAACCTCTCCGAGGCGATGCCCCCCTGGGGAAACATCCTGCAGGATCAGGACATCTGGAACATCATCTCCTTCCTGCGGACCCTTCCCGAGAAGCCCAAGTATGAGGCCGACGCCGGCGAAGTGACCGCCGCCAACGCGGCAAAATCGCAGGAGTTCAAGGATATGAACGAGGAGCTGGAGTTGGAGGGGGTCATGGCCGGTCGTGGCGGCGGATTGACCGGCGGCTACGATTCCATCGGTGGGGGACGCCTCTCCTCGAAGACGGTGGGGGTGAGCACCCATACCACCAGCGACACGGGGGCTTTCAAAGCGGGCGACTGGGCGCTCGACAAGAAGTAATCCCGGCGCAGACCGACTCGATCACAACCCCGGCGCTTCGTGCGCCGGGGTTTTTTGTGTCTCGTCCCATTTGCGCACAATCCTTGCATTCCTGGTTCGGTGCAACAGAAATGATACGTTCGGCAATTTGTCGGACAGGGGAACAAGCAAAAGGGGGCGCTCCCGGTCATGATCGAAGTCGAAGGTCTCACCAAAACCTATGGCGAGGCGCGTGGTATCGACAACATCTCGTTCCATGTGGAGCGGGGGGAGATACTGGGATTCCTCGGCCCCAACGGCGCCGGGAAGACCACCACCATGCGGATCCTCACCTGCTTCATGCCGGCGACCGGCGGCAAGGCCACCGTGGCCGGCTACGACATCTTCGAAGAGTCGCTGAAGGTGCGCAGCCGGATCGGCTATCTGCCGGAGACGGTCCCCCTCTACACCGACATGCAGCCGCCCTCCTATCTTGCCTTCGTGGCCGGGCTCAAGGGGCTTCCCTACCGCCGCATCAAGCCGCGGGTGGAGGAGGTGATGGAGCAGGTGGGGCTGACCCACATGGCGCACAAGTATATCGGCGAGCTCTCCAAAGGGTACCGGCAGCGGGTCGGTCTGGCGCAGGCGCTCATCAACGATCCGGAGGTGCTGATCCTCGACGAACCGACCATCGGGCTCGACCCGAAGCAGATCGTGGAGATCCGCTCCCTCATCAAGGGACTGGGGGGGGAGCGGACCATCATTCTGAGCAGCCACATCCTGCCCGAGGTCAGCATGGTCTGCGAGCGGCTGATCATCATCGACGAGGGAAAGGTGAAAGCCATGGACACCACGGCCAACCTCCTGAAGGGGATGGGGACGGCGGTCCGGGTGGAGGCGCGGATCGGAGGCCCTGCCGATGAGGTGGAAAAGGAGCTGGGCGCCCTCGCCGGGGTCCGGGTCGTGACCCGCACCGCCCCGTCCAACGGGGAGCTTGCGGCCCGCTATCTGGTCGAGTTCGCCAACGGCGACGGTGGCGGCCATCTGATCTCCCGGCTGGCGGCTCGGCATGCGTGGGACCTCTACGAACTGATCCCCGCCAAGCTGACGCTGGAGGACATCTTCATCAAGGTGGTCACGAAGGAAGAGGGGGTGGCGTCGTGAGAAACGTCCTGTTCATCGTCAACAAGGAGCTGCGCTCCTCCTTCAACTCCCCGGTGGCGCTGGTGACCATCACAATCTTCACGGCGCTGATCGGCTACTACTTCTACAACATTTTCGCCTCCTTCTCGACCCTCAGCTTCCAGGCGCAGACCAACCCGGTGGAGGCCAAGCAGTACGGGGCGCTCAACGTCACCGAGTTCGTGATCCGTCCCTTCTTCGGGATCATGAGCCTGGTGCTGCTCATCATGCTTCCCATGCTCACCATGCGCTCCTTCGCCGAAGAGAAAAAGAGCGGCACCATGGAGTTGCTCCTCACCTTTCCGGTACGGGACATCGAGGCGATCATGGGAAAATTTTTCGGGTGCTTGGCCCTGTTCTTTCTCATGCTCGCCCTCACGTTTCCCTGCATGGCGCTAGTGGCCTATTTCGGCGAACCCGAATGGGGGGTGATCGGCGCCGGGTATGTCGGCATGGTTCTGCTGGCGTCGGCCTTCATCGCCATGGGGCTGTTCATGTCCTCCATCACCGAAAACCAGATCGTGGCGGCCATTCTCTCCTTCGCGGCGCTGCTGGTGCTTTACATGATCGGCTACACCGCCGCCTATGCGGGCGAATGGCTCAACGTGATTCTCTCCTACCTGTCGTTCACCGCCCATTTCGAAAGCTTCGCCAAGGGGGTGATCGACACGTCGGACGTGAACTACTACCTGCTGTTCGTCATCTTTTTCCTTTTCCTGAGCATGCGATCGCTCGAATCCAAGCGGTGGAGGGGCTGACATGAACCGGTTGACCGTAACGCTCGTCGGCCTGCTGGCCCTTCTTTTGGTCGCTGCCGGTCTCGTCGGCTGGTCCATCGAGGGGAGCATGACCCTGCTCACCGCCGGGCTCGCCTGGGGCGGGATGATGCTGGGGCTGGTTCTGCTCTACGTCCGTTTCTCCGACATCAAGCGGCTGGTGGGGCGCAAAAGCTCCCGCTACGCGGCGAACATGGTGGTGATGGTGGGGGTGTTCTTCACCGTCGTCGTCCTCATGTCGGTTCTCGGCGAGCGGCACAAGAGCCGCGTCGACCTGACCCGCGAAGGACGCTTCACCCTCTCCTCCCAGACGGTCAAGACGCTCGCCGCTCTCGAAGATCCGGTCCACGCCATCGCCTTCTACCGGTCGGAGGCGGGGACCGTCCACGCCAAGCAGCGGCAGGAGGCGCAGGATCTGCTCGAAGAGTACGCCTCGCTGAGCCCGAAGTTCACCTTCCAGTTCGTCGATCCCGACCGGAATCCCGGTCTGGCCAGCAAATACGGGGTCTCCGAATACCGGATCATCCTGTTCATGAGCGGGGGGCGGTCGGTCAAGATCGGCAACGAGCGTGAGGAGACCTTCACCAACAAGCTGATCAAGCTGGTCCAGGAGAAACAGAAGAGCGTCTATTTCGTCGTCGGGCACGGGGAGAACGACCTCTCCTCCACCGGCAAGAACGGCTACCGCGTGGCCCGGGACGCCCTGATGCAGGAGAATTATCTCATCAAGGAGCTTCCCCTCCTGCAAGTCCCCGAAGTCCCGTCGGACGCGGCGGTGGTGGTCATCTCCTCCCCCGAGGCCGACCTGACGAAGCCGGAGCTGGACAAGCTCGACCGCTACTACACCGGCGGCGGCGCGTTGCTGGCCCAGATCGACCCGGGCCATCCCCCCGCATTCAAGACCTGGCTGGAGCAGTACGGATTCCGGCTTCAGGACGACGTCATCATCGACCAGCAGAGCCAGGTCTACGGCTCCAACCATCTGACGCCGGTGGTCTACGCCTACCACGCGAAACATCCCCTGACCGAGGGGTTCACCCTGCTTTCCTACTTCCCCATCGCCAACTCGGTGTACATCGACGAAGACCCGGCCAAAGGGCGCTACCAGCTCGCCCTGACCGGCCCCAACTCGTGGACCGAGGTCGACCGGACGCAACTCGAATCGGGTCAGGCGGAGTACAACGAGGATCGGGAGCGGCGGGGTCCGGTGCCGGTGATGGCGGTCACGACCACCACCGCCGTGTCGGAGGCGATGGACGCCTCGGCGGAGGAGCGCCGTTACGGAAAGTTCCTTCTCGTCGGCGATTCCGATTTCGCCAACAACACCAACATCAATCTGGCCGGCAATGGCGACCTGTTCCTGAACACCGTCAACTGGCTTTCGGACGAGGCGGATCTGATCGCCGTCCGAGCCAAGAAGCGGGGGGAGACACCGGTGGTCCTGACCGCGTCGCAGGGGCGGGCCATTTTCTGGATCCCGGTGGTGCTGGTCCCGTCGGCGGTTCTCATCTCCGGCGTCGGCATCTATTCGCGGCGCCGGTGGGCCCGCTGATGGCGATACGCAAGCCGGACGCCCGGAGGAGAACGTGACCTACTTCAAGAAGACCTTTCTCTGGATCATCGCGGCCGTGGCGCTGGTCGGGATCAGCTATCTCGACTTCGAGAAGACCCGGATCGAGGAGCAAGAGAAGGACGAGGCGACCCGTCTTCTCCCCTTCCCGACGGC